>JALUEA010000028.1 GCA_027053135.1 Candidatus Altimarinota bacterium | reverse complement strand
CAATATAAAAAATATAAAAAAATACAAAACATACGCACTCTTTCTCAAAAAAAAGAACTCGAAGGATGGTTTTTAGAATCAAAAATGGATTCAATTATAAACCAAAATATTCAACCTCCTATAAAAAAATATTCACCGCTTTATTTTTCTGTACGATCGTTTTATGCACAATTTTTTCGTATTTCAAAAGTACACGCACATATGCGTATTCCAGTATTTTTATCACGAAACGATCTCGAAAAAGCAATAGCACAATATGATAAGAAACTTTCCACACAGTGTGAACATATAAAAACAGATTCTGGATTTATAGAAATCGGAAAACCTAGCACGAAAAATGCTATACATTCTACGTATGATTTAATGAAAACCTTTCTACAAAAAGCAAAAGAATTTGGTATACATATTCCTCCTATAAATCTATCTCAACCTGCTATACGAAAAGAATTTTTTATATTTTTACATAAAATAGGAAACTTTAATAAAAACTCGTATTTTGATGCCGTAATGGATGAATCACTCAAATATTCAAATCTCAAAGGTGAAGAAATTTTTTCTCAGTTTTTTCTTTACCCATCAAAAATATTTTTTACCAAACATCACTTACAAACACTTGCAACAAACCTTCAAAAAACAAAATATTCTATTGAAACGAAAAAACTCCAGAATATAAAAACGGTATTTACAGAAATACCGTGGGATATTCTCAAGGATAAATTCCATTACCCTCTCTCTGAAAATGAATTGTATACCATTACAAATGGAGATGCAGAACAAATGAGAGCACTTATTTTAATTTGGCTTCGTGAAAGTGGCTGGGGAAAAAAATATCTTGTAAAAAAGAAAGAACATGAAGAATACCAAAGTGGATTTACTGGAAAGGTTATGAATACCATAGATTCTCTGTATTCACAATTTAATAGTAATGCATCTGCAGGACGATGGCAGGTAAAAATTCCTACGAAAAAACCAGAAATAAAAAATATTGAATACAATTTCCCACTTGTTTTACACAAAACACAAAACCTTATTACACAAATACAACACATACAAAACGATACCTCCCATTCATATCTTTTTGATCAACAAGAATTTAAAAATGATTTTCAAGATCTACAAACACGCTTTTCAAATATTTCAAAAAAAAAATCTTTTTCACCTCAAGATGCACAACTGTATCATTCATTAAAATCTACACTTGTTACATTTTATGAAAAATACCCCCAAGCGGGAGCTATTATGGCAATTGATCATATCAAAAATATACAACAATCAATACAAACGCAATTAAACAATGCGAAAAAAAATAATGAAAAAATTACAAAACGACAAATATATGACCATATTATAAATTCTTGGTCTTCACCTGTTGCAGATGCACAATCTATAACTGTTAATTTTCTTGATGAATTTATTATGAAAAATAAATTATCTGATGTGTATAAAGTAATAGATGCAAAAACCAAACAATTAGAAAAACAAAAAGATGGGATTATACCAAATTTTTTACCAAAAAAAATTAGAGCGTTCAATAATGAAATAGTAGGACCTTCTGAAAAAGGAAAAATAAGAATTATAGAAATGACAAAAGCAATTCTTTCTTTTTTACGATCTCATAGTAAAAATGCTGATCTGATAAATACAGAAATACTTACATCTATTAGAGATGATATAGAAGGATCAACAGATACTGAAAAACTCGAAACATTTTTCAAAAATGTAGAACATGAACTCCAAGTATCAGAACAGAATCCAAAATCAAAAGCACTGTTTCTTGCCAGTAAAGTACAACCTCTTGGAAATGATATATACATACCAAATACAGAATATTTTCAAACCTTATTTAAAGCCTTACGAAATACAACACCTGAAATTACGTTAGATATAAAACCTTCTCATATTATAGATACACACCGAAAACAAATGACAAATTATATTGGATATGGAATACAACGACTCAAAAAATTTCTCAATCCTAATAAGGAAAATAATTCTACTGCAATAAATGCATTTTTACTCCAAAAAGAAAAAGAATTAAGCCTTGAAAATACAAAACTTTCAGCAAAAGAAATTATTCAAAAACTCGACCAGATACTCCAAAAATATTCTCATAAAAATCCTCATTTTTTTATAGATCTTCACAATAAACAGTCTGCAAAAGTTATTCAACAACTTCTCAAAAAACTTGGACTCTATAATGGAATTATTGATGGTGTGTTTGGACAAAACTCACAAAAAGCACTGCAAAAAATAAGTACTATTTCATACATGAAAGGAAAAAAATTACCCCTTACAGATATACAACTCCTTGTTACCTTTTATAAAAAACAAAGCACAAAAACAAATATACAAGAAAAACCATTTCAAATAGATATTGTCAATACAATACAAACACCATTAAACGATTCTTTTATAACACCAAGTGCAAACAAAATGGTGTATTTTGGAAAAATACAAGTCGAAATTACCAAAATTGAAGAACTCGAACAGAATCACTCTATACATCCAGAAAAAATAAAAAACCTCAAACAACGAATACTCCAAATACAATTAAAACTTCTCGGATACTATAATGGATCTATAGATGGAGTTTTTGGGAAACAATCTACTGAAGCAGTACAACATTTCGTAGAACACTATCCATCAATCAATACAGCAACAATACTTTCTATTACAACACTCAAATCAATAAATGAAATTCTTCTTACAGAAGGAAAAAAAGAAAACCATATTCTTCCACAGAATGAATAAAATAAAACAACACAATTCAGTATATTTCTCTTTAATTCTGATACAAAATATACGATAATACAGCCGTCTTAAAAAAATACATTTTTTTACTATACCACTCATGTCTTCGTTTTCCAAAATAACACATTGTTTCAAACAAAATGTACAATCTCTCTATAAAAAAATTTCTAAACGAACTGTCCCTACCGTATTAGATCACATTACAGATGTTGGAGCGGGACAATTTGAGGGAGTCGATTCTACCTATAGAATTCGTCAACAATACCAAAATGTAAATGTAAAAAACCCTTTTATACTTTCTGCAGGACACTCTCCTCTCCATGTTGCCTTTGCAGGGACTACCTGTTTAGCAAATAAATCAAAACAAAATGCAAATTGGATATTACAAAAAATTTGGAATATAAAACAAAAGAAACGATTACCTATTGCATTAAACTCAGCACCTCGAAACAGTGAAAAAAAATCTGATGATGGGAAAGAAGATTCTATTTTTTGGGTGAAAGTAAAAGGAAATTACGCAGATTATGTTGTGTACGGGTTACAAGTTGTTGAATTTATAAAAGTTTTTCATAATATAGATTTTATAAAAAGAGTTATTTCTGTACCGGAAATCATAGAAGATACCTCAAAAGGGTCTCAATTCCGATCCGCAGAACATTTACCTCTCGTGCATATTTTACTTGCAATGAAAGAATTGGAAACCCATGCAATACTAGAAGATATAGATATAAATTCTATAAAAGATAGATACCCTCTCAAACAATCTGCAATAATAGCTCCTTCAGATGAATATAATAATGGAAGACTTATTGTTGAAGTTTCTACCCTCAAACAAATTCTCGAAACGGGACACTGTACTATACCAGAAATAACAGAAAAAAAACTTATTGCGTGCTCATCTCTTACCAATGTTGAACCAGGAGAGCTTTCTGTGTGGCCAAGTTCAAACCATTTTCCCGATAAAAATTTAGCCGTACTTAATATTGGAACACGATGGAAACCTGGTACAACGAGAGTTACCGATGAACAAGTAAAAACACTCGCCAAAGAATTACATAATAAAGTAGGACAAAATGTGCAAATAAAAATATAAAGTATAATACTCGAAAAAGAAAAAATACTATATACTCTTTATAGTATTTTTTCTTTTGATCTCTTTTATGAAACAACCTATATCTGTAGTGCTTCTGTGTTCAGGAACTTCATCTCGAATGTTCCCATTTTCCAATAAATTTCTTTTTGAATTTTTCGGAAAATCAATTTTTCGTTATCAACTCGAAATAATTCTTCAACAAAAAAATATTCATCATATATTTGTTGTTACAAATAAAAAAAATAGAACAATAATAGAATCAGAAATTGATCAATATTTTTCATCATATCAACACAAAATCACTTGTACTCTTCAAGAAAATATGTCAAACGGTATGAAAGGAGGTGTTTTATCTGTGGAAAAGTATTTTCCAAAAACAGATAGTATTCTTATTATTAGCTCTAATGATATGGTTGAAAGCTGGTTTTTAAAGGACTTTCTTGAAAAAGATACTTCTTCACATATTTGTGGAAAACTCTGTGGAAAAACGGTGGATAGATATTTTCCTGGTGGATATCTTGAAATAGATAGTGAAGAAAATGTAAAAAAAATTATTGAAAAACCTGGCGAAGGAAACGAACCATCAAATTTAATAAATATTGTAATACACTGGTTTCGTGATGCATCTAAAATATTTCATCTGTTACATACCGTAAACAATACAAAAGATGATGCATATGAAGTGATGATTCAACACCTTATCGATTCAGAACAACAAAATAATAGCTCTCTACGATCAATCCCTTACAACGGACAATGGCAAGCATTAAAATACCCTTGGCATATTTTAGATATGAAAGACTTCTTTTTTACAACACAACCAAACACAAAAAATACATATACTGTTTATAAACCTACAGACTGTTTTATTTCACCAAATGCTGTTTTAAATACAGAAAATGGGAATATTATTATAGAAAAAGGAGTAAAAATTTTTGACTTTGCAGTTATTTCAGGACCATGTTATATCGGAAAAAATTCTATAATAGGAAATCATAGTTTACTACGAGAAAGTCATATTGGTGCAAATTGTTGTATTGGTCAGGGATCAGAAATAGCACGAAGTTACCTAAGAAATACTGTTTTTACGCATCAATCATATATAGGGGATAGTGTTGTGGATAATAATGTAAACTTTGGAGCAGGCTGTAAAACAGGAAATTTACGCCATGATAGTGGAGAAATATCTGTTGTAGTGAAAAACACACGTATAAAAAGTGGAAAAAATAAACTCGGGATATTTTGTGGTTCAAACGCTCGATTTGGGATTAATTCATCATTTGCACCAGGAATTATTATTGGAAAAAATTGTTGGAGTTATCCACATCTCTATATTCATAAAAATATACAAGAAAATGCTTTTATTAAGCCGTCTAAACAGTCTTTAACACTTGATATACAAACGAATACCAAAATATAATTCACATATTTTCCACATATATAT
>JALUEA010000027.1 GCA_027053135.1 Candidatus Altimarinota bacterium | reverse complement strand
GTATAGTTACATATAATATAACAATAATATTTATGAAAATTGCAGTTTTGCCAGGAGATGGAATAGGAGAAGAAGTAATGAAAGAGGCAGTAAAAGTTTTACAAACGGTTGAGAAAAAATTTAATCTCAATTTTTCGTTTATGTATGGGCTTATTGGAGGGGCAGCATGGCCACAGTATAAAACCCATTTTCCAAAAGAAACACAAGAATTAGTATTTCAATCAGATGCGGTGTTATTTGGTTCGGTTGGTGGTCCAGTAGATGCACAGAATGAACCACAATGGAAGGATTGTGAAAAGAATTCAATTTTGTCGATTCGAAAACTTTTGGGGTTAACTGTTAATGTACGACCTGCACCAATATACAAAGAATTATTAGATTTTTGTCCGTTAAAGTCAGAGATTGTAGGAACGGAAAATTTTGAAATTTTAGTTGTAAGAGAGCTTTCAGGTGGAATTTATTTTGGAGAACATTCGCGTCCAACAGAAGAGAGTGCACGAGATATTGCAGAGTATGATAGAGAAACAATTACACAAATTGCACGATTTGCTTTTGAAACAGCAATGAAACGAAAGAAAAAAGTTACTTCTGTTGATAAAGCAAATGTTTTAGAGACGTCTCGTTTATGGAGAGAAGTGTTTGAGAATATGGCACAAGAGTATCCAGAAGTAATACTTGAAAATGTATTGGTAGATAATATGGTGCAACAATTAGTTAAAAATCCTCGTCAATTTGATGTTGTTGCGTGTCCAAATTTATTTGGAGATATTATTTCTGATTTAACATCGGTACTTCCTGGAAGTCTTGGTATGTTAGGATCAGCAAGTTTTGGAAGTAAAAATATTCACTTATATGAACCATCAGGTGGATCAGCACCAGATATTGCAGGAAAAGGTATTGCAAATCCAATTGCTCAAATTTTATCAGCATCAATGATGCTTCGGCATTCTTTTCATTTAAGAGAAGCTGCTGATGCAATTGAAAATGCGGTTTCGACAGTAATACAAAATGGGTTACGGACAGGGGATATTTATCAGAAGAAAGAAGGATTGAAGTTAGTTGGAACAGTTGAGATGGGTGATGCAATTTGTGAAGTTATTGAGGGAAATTAAGATATATTGTATTACCATAGTATGAAAAATGTTCAAATAATGTCTGTGATAAACCTTACACCAGATAGTTTTTCTGGCGATGGGTTATATATGGATGAGGAAAAGGTAGTATCAGAAATACAAAAATATATTGATTATGGTGCTCGTATTATTGATATTGGAGCAGAAAGTACAGCTCCACAGAATGCACCTATTTCTGAGGATGAAGAATGGGC
Source organism: Candidatus Altimarinota bacterium (assembly GCA_027053135.1). Lineage (GTDB taxonomy): Bacteria > Patescibacteriota > Gracilibacteria > CAIRYL01 > CAIRYL01 > SZUA-1403. Next base: position 3,974 of record JALUEA010000027.1, on the reverse strand, counting down.
ACGATTAGAACATATTCTTCCTTCTATATTTTCGTTTATTACGCATTATAATCAAATCTATGCTTTAAAAGATTTTCCTATTAGGATTTCTTTTGATTCGTATAAAGTGAGTATATGGAAAAAGATTTTAGAAAGTGCTAAAAATTATAATTTTGATTTTAATAGGCTCATTATAAATGATATAAGTGGATTATCTTCTTTTCGTTCTGCTCATGATATTTCAAAAGAAAAAATACGAATTATAAAAGAATATACTGATCAGTATCCAGGGTTTCAAGTATGTGTTATGTTTGATAAAAATAAGACAGAGACGCATCTTACATCAGAGAATGTAATTGACGAAATTATTGCGTTTTTTACTACTATTATTCAGGTATTTGATCAGTATCATATTGCATACAAGCATCTTATCCTTGATACAGGAATGGGAGGTTTTTTATCCCATAATCCAGATGTTTCTTTTGTTGTAATTAATAAATTACATATAATACGACATTTTGCAGAACGCTATGCAATTAAAGATATAGTGATAGGAACATCTCGAAAAACCTTTCTTGCCCCAGAAAAATTGCCAAAGGAGAGAGTTTCTGAATCTGTTTCTTCAAGTATAGAATGTATAAGAAATGGTGCAAATATTATTCGTATCCATGATACAAAAGATCTTGTACATGAGATAAAAAAAATTTTTATGTAAATATTTATGAAAATAATTTCTTGGAATGTTAATGGGATTAGAGCAGTTCATAAAAAGGGAGAATTACACCGATTATTAGAAAACCATCAGCCAGATATTGTCTGTATACAAGAAACGAAGTGCAAGGTTCATCAAATAACATCGCTTATTGAAGAATTTTCTGAATTTATACAGTATTATACGGAAGCAGAAAAAGCGGGATATTCAGGAACGGCAATTTGGGTATCAAAACAGTTTTTAGAAAAACAGAATCTCATGGAATCTGATATAGAGTTTATTTCTGGTATGTCAGATTTTTATAATGATACGGAAGGGAGAATTTCACGAATAGATTTTACAAAAGATGGGAAAGACTATGCTCTTATAACAGTTTATTTCCCGAATGGAGGGAAAAGTGTAGAGGCATGGGAGCAAAAACTTATTTTTTATAGAAAATTTTTAGAGTATGTACAATATTTAGAAGCAAAGAAAGTTGATGGAGGGCTTGAGAAAATTGTTATTTTTTCAGGAGATGTAAATGTTTGTCATGAAGAGATTGATATTGCACGACCAAAGCAAAATGAGGGGAAAATAGGATTTCATCCATTAGAAAGAAAAGAAATTACACATTGGGTACAATCTGGGTTTAAAGATGTATGGAGAGAAAAAAATCCAACACAAACGGGACAGTATTCTTGGTGGAGTTATAGAGGGGGAGCAAGAGAACGAAATGTAGGGTGGAGAATTGATTATTTTTTTGTTCCAGAGCAGTTTCTTTCATCGGTACAAAATATTGAATATTTAAATACACAATTTGGATCAGATCATTGTCCAATTGTATTGGAATGGAAAATGGCATAAAGAGAAAACTCTACTAGAAATTATTTGTTTCTTTCGATACTATAGCATTATAAAATTATATTTTAAACAATTGTTGTCTATATGAATACTCTTCCTCAATCTATTGCAATTATTGATTTTGGATCGCAATCAATGCATCTTTTAGCAAATAAAATTAGAAATTTAGGAGCACATAGTATTATTGTAAACTCAGATATTACAGCATCTGAGTTACGAGAAAAAGGTGTGGTTGGGGTTATTATTTCAGGTGGGCCAGATTCGGTGTATTGGGAAAACTCATTATCGGTTGATACGCAGATTTTTGAGATGGGTATCCCTATTTTAGGAGTGTGTTATGGGCATAATTTAATTGCAGATTATTTTGGAGGAACCGTAGAACCAGCAAAAGTTGGAGAGTATGGAAAGGTTACTTTAAATATAACGGTTCCAAATACAAAATTATTTTCGATAAAAAAGACTATTCCAAAACATTCTATTGCATGGATGACACATGGAGATGAAGTATCGAAACTTCCAAATGGGTTTGAAGTTATTGCATCAACGAAAGACTGTAAAATTGCAGCAATGCAAAATGCAGAAAAAAATATATATGGGGTTCAATTTCATCCAGAATTGAGTCATAGTGAATTTGGAGTAGATATGTTAGAAAACTTTGTAGAAATTTGTGGTGTTTCGGGAGAATGGAGTTTACATGATTTTATTGATGAAGAAGTTAAAAAAATACAGAAACAATGTGAAGGGAAAAAGGTTTTTTTATTGGTTTCTGGAGGAGTTGATTCAAGTGTATGTTTTGCGCTTTTAACAAAAGCACTTGGAAAAGAGAGAGTTTTTGGGTGTTTGGTAGATCATGGAATGATGCGATTACACGAAGCAGAAGAAGTAAAAAAAATGCTTTCTGATGCGGGGTTTGATTTGCATGTAGAAGAAGCGTCTGAAAAATTTTTAGGAAATCTAAAGGGAGTCTATGATCCAGAAAAGAAACGGAATTCTATAGGAAATGATTTCTTAGCAGTGCAATCTGAAGTTGCCGAACGAATGAATTTAAATCCAGATGAATGGGTTCTTGGGCAAGGAACTATTTATCCTGATACGATAGAAAGTGGTGCTACAAAAAATTCTGACAAGATTAAAACACATCATAATCGAGTAGAACGAATTCAGGTTATGATTGAAAAAGGGTTAATAATAGAGCCTATTGTTGATCTATATAAAGATGAAGTACGAGTTGTTGGAAAATTACTTGGTTTATCTGATGAGTTACTATTACGGCATCCTTTTCCTGGTCCAGGGTTAGGAGTTCGTGTGTTGTGTACTCAAAAAGCTGATATATTAGAGAATATTCATGAAGTAGAAAAAGCAATATATACAATACAAGAACAATTTGATTATAACGGTGATATAAAAATTTTACCGATTAAATCTGTTGGAGTAGAAGGAGATAAACGAAGTTATAAGCATCCAGTGGTATTATATTTTCATGCAGTGCCAGAATTAACAGCTGAAAGTATAGAAAAAATAGGGGAGTTTGCAAACAGTATTGTTAATAGTATTTCTGAAATAAATCGCGTTCTTATAAGTGTTTCAGGAGAACCTTGTCCAGATGAAGTAGAAGTGAAAGATGCACAAATGACCAGAGAACGAATTGCAATATTACAACGATGTGATGCTATTGTACGAGAGGTCATATTTGGACGAGATGATTGTGCTCATATTTGGCAATTTCCAGTTGTACTTGCTCCTGTTCTTGTTCATGGAAAAGAAGCAATTATTTTACGACCAATAGAAAGTGAAAATGCTATGACAGCGGTGGTAGCGCCTTTACCAAAAGATGTTTTAAATACTATTATAGAAAGGATACAGAGAGAAGTTCCAGAAATTTCTTCAATTTTTTATGATCTTACGGGAAAACCTCCAGGAACAATTGAATGGGAGTAATGGTTAATAGAAAACGATTCATTTATAATTTTGTGTAAATATTTGTATTTATGTTAAAAAAAATTTCTATTAAAAATTTTGGATTAGTGGAAAATGAAGAGATTCCTTTTTTTGATGGATTTACGGTTATTACAGGAGAAACAGGAAGTGGAAAGTCTTTTTTTTGTAATGCTATAAAGTTAGGAATGGGAGAGCGAGCAAAAAATGTATTTTTTACAAGTAATAATGATACAACAGAGCGAACAGTAATTGAGGTAGAGTTTAATAATCGTACTTTTAGAAGAGTATTAGAGAAACATAAATCGCGTTTTTTTATAGATGATGTGCCAGAAAGTCTTAAGTATGGACAAGAACTTTCATCTCAGTATTTTCATATGCATTCTCAGCACGATAATATTTTTTTGAAACAACCAGAAGCTGCAACAGAAATTTTTGATAGCTCTTTATCAGAAGAAAAGAGAGAGATAAAACAAAAATATAAAGAGTTATACCAACAGTATTTAGA
>JALUEA010000026.1:4206-5330 GCA_027053135.1 Candidatus Altimarinota bacterium | reverse complement strand
ATTCACAATATATTATGACATTTTCTCACCGAAAAATAGATAAAAAAGAAACGAAAAAAAATAAAAATGATGCTATTCCATTTTTATCAAATGCTGTGTACGAAAAACAAAAGAAAAAATCAACAAAATATACAAAAAAACGAAAAAGAGAAGAACCAAAGAAAACATTCTGGTTATGGAGAGTTCTCAAATTTTTATTTTGGTTTATTTTAGATATTAGTGTAATTGGAGGAATTGCCGTAATAGGATGGGTTTTATATATTGCACACCAAGCTCCAAGTTTAGATAATCTCAATTCATCTACATTTGAACAATCAAGTGTTCTTTACGATAAAACAGGAAAAAATTCACTCTATCAGTTAGTAGGAAATTATAAAAGAGAAGTCCTTACATCAATAGATGATATTTCTATCAATATGCGAAATGCAATGATAGCAGCAGAAGATGCAAATTTTTATCAACACTCTGGAGTGTCTATACGAGGTATTCTACGAGGAGCAAGAGATTCCATTCTTGGAAGACAAACTGGAGGATCTACTATTACGCAACAACTCATAAAAATGACTATTTTAAGTAATGTAAAAAAACATGAAAAAACACTCATTGATAAAATCAAACGAAAAATTCAAGAAATTACCCTTGCACGAAAACTCGAAAAAAAATATTCAAAAGACAAAATTCTCTTATTATATCTCAATAAAGCTCCATTTAGAGGAAATATTTACGGTGTAGAAAAAGCATCAAAAGCATTTTTTGGAAAACATGCAAAAGATCTTACTATTGCCGAAAGTGCAATCCTTGCAGGATTACCACAAGCCCCTGGACGATATCAAAGATATAAAACTTCTAAAATAACCCTTACTCAAGAGGAACTAGAGAAACATAATATTACAAGTTTTCAAGATTTAATAAATAAGCAACAATCTGGAGATATTAACTATGGACACTTTATTCGAGGAATATTTGGAACAGAATATACATTTGCACATGGTGTTACTGACTATGTTCCTGGTCGTGCCGACTATGTATTATTTCAAATGTATGACAAGGGATTTATTACTGAAAATCAATTTAATGCTGCAAAAGAAGAATTAAAAACAGTACAAATTAAAGAAAGTAAAGAT
>JALUEA010000026.1:0-4196 GCA_027053135.1 Candidatus Altimarinota bacterium | reverse complement strand
GCATACTATATTAAAAAAATTATATAAACTCGATGATTCTGAAGTTGATCATTTTATCCATACTGAAGGATTAAAAATTACAACTACTCTTGATTTAAAACTCAATAACGAAGTTCAACAAATTATTGCAGAGAATGGAGAAAAAGCTGAAAAAACAGGATACAATATTCGAAATGCTGCAGGACTTGTCCTTGATTCCAAAACGGGAGCTATTCTTTCTATGGTTGGATCGCGAGATTATTATGCAAAAGAAATAAATGGACATAAATTTGACGGGGAAGTGAATGTTATTACCTCTTCACGACAACCAGGATCAACATTTAAACCATTAGTGTACTCGGCTGCATTTGAATTAAAAGGATTAGCTCCTGCAACCGTCTTAATGGATGTGGAAACCAATTTATCATTAAATAAAAAACAACCATGGACTCCAAGAAACTATGACGGAACATTTCATGGACCTGTTTCTATTCGACAGGCATTAGGGAAATCTCTCAATATCCCTGCTGTTAAAGCAGGAATAATTGTAGGTATAAAAGAATTGATACAATTCACACAACACCTTGGGATTACATACCATGAAGATACGAATCGATTTGGACCATCTATGGCATTAGGAGCTCCTGCTGTAACTCCACTTAATATGGCTCAAGTGTATGCTACCTTTGCAAATAATGGACAAAAAATAGAACCATATAGTATTGAAAGTATCACTTCTTCTGATGGAATTGAAATTTATTCACGAAAAAAATACCTCGAAACAACACAAAACACGGAAAACAAACAAGTACTTTCAAAAGAAACAGCCTTTTTAATTACTTCAATTTTATCTGATGAAACAGGAAATGCACGACCAAAAACATGGAATAAATTTTTAAGCCTTCCTGGACGACCATCCGCTGCAAAAACAGGAACCAGTACGGGAGTTGTTAATAATATTACTCATCCTCATGATGTGTGGACTATTGGATATACACCACAACGAACAGCTCTTGTATGGATGGGAAATAATAATGGATGGAAAGAAAATCCTAAAGGATTACTCAATGACAAAGCATCAGGACTGACGAATGCAGCTATTCCATGGAGAGATATTATGATTGCAGCACATAAAATTGATGACAAAACAAATCTCGAAGTAGAACAATTTCCAAAACCAGAAGGTGTTAAAAAAATATCCGTTTCTACTATTACAGGAAAAATCCCTCCAAAAGACTTCCCATCAAATCTTATTACTTCAGATTATTTTAATAAAAAATTTTTACCATCAAAACAAGATACTTCATTTAAAGTGGTACGACTTGAAAAAGAATCAAAACTCTTACCGAATGAGTTTACACCAGAAAATGTTATTAAAGAATTTACATATATAGAATTTCATTCATTTTTTCCAAACAATCCTACATGGGAAGAACCAGTTAAAAAATGGATAAAAGAAAACGGTCTTAAACTTGCCGAAAAACTTGATATTCCAAATCTTGTTCCATTCGTCCCAGAAGAGTACACAACACTGTATTCAAAAAATACAAAAGAAAATGCCCCAAAAATTTCTATATTATCACCATCAAATATGGGAATAGTGTCTCCCCCATTAGTCAATGTAAAAGTTGATATACGAGCAAAAAATAAAGTAAAATCTGTAGACTTATTCTGGGATGGTTCCTTAATTGCAAAGAAATCGTCTGCTCCATGGATATTTACAATTCCTCTTCAAAATGCAAAAATTGGATCGCTCCATGTTCTTGAAGCAAAAATTACAGATAATTTAGAATACACAGATATAACATCTATTAATGTAAAAGTAGGAGAGGACAGAACTCCTCCTGAAATAACTATTTTATACCCACAATCAGGAGAAAAAATAGAAAAAGGAAGTCTTATACAAGTTGCTATTGATGCACTTGACAAAAACTCATCAATTAAAAAAATAAATTTCTTTTTAGACGGAACACTTGTTCAAACAAAAGTATTACGACCGTATCAATACACATGGAAAGTAGACGAAGAAGTAGGACCACATATACTCAAAGTTGTTGCTGTTGATTCTTCTGGAAATACCGCAACAAAAAGTATCCCCTTTACTGTTATACAATCTGAAGTAGATATTATAAAACGACAAATAGAAATGGAAGACACATCAGACCCTCATACTTCACAAAATATAGAACGAACTCTTTCCATTACATCTCCTTCTTCTGGAAAAGAATTTACCACGACAGTACCTATTACTTTTTCTATACCAACACGACTCCGAAAACAAAATATGAAGATTGATATTATTGCACGAAAAAAGAATGGAAAAAAACAGAGTATTTTTTCTCTTACAGGAGATAAAGTTCCAAATAATGGACTTATTAGTTTTTCATGGTTACCATATGAAAAAGGTGAATATACACTCTATATTCAAGTTAAAGGAGATTCTCGAGATTTCTCAAGAAAAGTTACAATTATAGCGAAATAATTTTTTATCATTTTATTCAATGCAAGAACAAAACAATACACTCCCATCACAAGAAGCAGAAAGTGACACAAAAATCAAAAATCTTGCAAACAAAAAACTAAAAAAAATAGCACAAGATATAAATGAAAGCACTACAAAACAAAGTTTAAAAAAACTTTTTAAAGAGACACCTTCTTCCTATACAGAGAATAATACAAAGAATAATATCGAAAAACCACATACTATTGATGTAAATCACTCCTCACCTGAACAATTGAAAACAGACACATATAATCATCTCTCCAAAACTCTACAAAATGTCTCGGAGGAAAATAATCATCCTCAAGAACAACCAAAAGAAAATCAGCCATTTTCCTTTCTTGCTCTTGTAAAAAAAATACTCTCAAAACTCAAATCATTTCTCCCTCAATTTATTCTCAAATGGTTTCAAAACACAAATTCTTCAACCTCCAGTATACATTCTTCAGATACTCAAATATCTTCAATAGAATCTCTATCGCATTCAAAAGATAACAATACTACAACACCAAAGAAAAACAATACAGAGAATCATCACGAAACAATAAAAAATAGTACAGAAACAACCCATCCAATTGTAAAAGCTATACAAAAAAAACTCGATCTTAAAACAAGAACTGCTTTAGATCGAATGTTTAAAGGCAGTATTTCCCCTCCAATGAAAAAAAAATATATACTTCCAAACCATCATACCTATACTCATTTACAAGCAGAATTAAAACTCAAAAGTGAAGAAAGTGTTCATGGAGGATCGACAGAACACTCTCCAACACATAAAGGAACATTTATTTTAATGAAACTCTTAGAAAACAAGTTTCCTCATATGTTTAAATATAGTGCAGCAGTTAATGATGATTTTCATCATGATAAAATATCATATCATTCAATTCATACAGAAGGACGAGCATTTGATTATTCACTTTCTCCTAAAAAAGTAAAATCTCATAAAGAAGTATATGCTCAAATTATCAGTTTCTTTCAAAGTTTAGGTATTGATACTTCGCAGTTCAAAAATGAATATGCAAAATTATCACGACAAGGAACTGCTGGCCATATTCATATGAGTTTTTCGAAATCAGATTTAGATCAAGTCTATAAAGCATACGCTCAAGCATAATAATTTAATACAATGAAATTTAATAAAGTAGTACTTATTGGAATGCGAGGATGTGGGAAATCACACTTTGCTTCATGTTTAGCAAAAGAATTACACTGGAAAAAAATTGATACTGATGATGAAATTGTCAAAAAATCTGGAAAAGAAATTTCTGAAATTGTTTCTTTATACGGATGGGAAACCTTTCGAAACTTAGAACACGATATTTGTAAAGAAGTCAGTACACAAAAAAATGTTATTATTTCTACTGGAGGAGGTGCTATTACATTTGAACGGAACCAAAAAGTCTTACAAAAAGATGCACTTATTGTTTTTTTATTTGTTCCGTTTCATAAATTATGTAAACGACTCCAAAAACGAGCATCACAAAAAAAACGACCTGCATTAAAAAACAAACTCAGTATTCCAGATGAAATTAAACAGGTATGGGAAGAACGAGCTGATATTTATTTTAATACTGCTGATATTGTCTTTAAAGCAAAAGACGATTTATCGCAAAATGCCAAAATAAATGTTGAAAAAAATGCAAAAATTTTAGCAAAAAAAATCAAATCTCTTCTGTTATAAAAAATATAATTTCTATGAAAATAACTATTATTG
>JALUEA010000025.1 GCA_027053135.1 Candidatus Altimarinota bacterium | reverse complement strand
GTTGGCAGTGGAGAGATTACAGAATCGGAAGGAAACAATGTTTCTGTGACAGAAAATCAGACTGATGGAGAAAAAGAGAGTAAAGAAAAGAGTGTTTTGGAAGAAATGGCAGAAACAGAAGAAACAGAGGAATTACCGGATCCATTTGAAATTAATTCTGAATCTATTATTGAAAAACCACTTATAAAGGCAATAGATGCAGAAGTAAAAGAGGATCATACTGGAGATATTCCAAAATGGTTACAAACATAAAAATTATTTTTTGTATGATGAAAAGATTTATTGTAGCATGCAGTAAATCTTTTTATTTTATTTTGTATGAAAAATATTGCAATAGCAGGGGCAACAGGTGCTGTAGGACGAGAAATTTTAAATGTTTTGGCAAAGAAAGAATTTCCAGTCAATGAATTAAAATTATTTTCTTCAGCAAGAAGTGTTGGGAAAATACAAGAGACTCCTTTTGGACCACAGAAGTTGGAAGAGTTTTCTATTGATGCATGTAAAAATATAGATATTATTTTTTTTGCAGTTGGTGGGAGTTTTTCAAAACAGTATGCACCTGAATTATTGGAAAAAAATAAGAATATAGTAATTATAGATAATTCATCTGCTTTTCGATATGATGAGACCGTTCCTTTACTCATTCCTGCAATCAATGCAGATGCTTTAAAAGATGCACGATTAATAGCAAATCCCAATTGTACAACCGCTATTTTAGCAATGGCTCTTTATCCAATATATAAAGAATTTGGGATACAAAAATGTATTGTTTCAACATATCAAGCGACGAGTGGAGCAGGAAATCCTGGTATGAAAGAGTTATTACAAGAATCAAAAAATTATCTTGAAGGGTTACCGGTGAAAAATACAGTGTTTTCTCATCCTATTCCTTTTAATTTAATTCCTCATATCGATGTTGAGCAAGAGAATCATTATACAAAAGAAGAAATGAAAGTAACTTGGGAGACTCATAAAATTTTTGGAGATGATTCTTTTCCGTTATCATGTACTGCTGTTCGTATACCAACACTTCGTGCTCATAGTGAAAGTGTTGTGATAGAAACGAAGAAAAATATTACTGAAAATGGAGGAATAGAAAGAGTTCGAGAAATTTTAAAAAATGCACCAGGAGTTGTTGTACGAGATGATATTTTAAAAAATGAGTATCCTATGCCATTAAATGCATCTGAAGTTGACGAAGTACAAGTCGGTCGAATTCGAAAAAATTTGGTTTTTGGTGATTTTGGATTAGAGTTTTTTGTTTCGGGAGACCAGTTATTACGAGGAGCTGCTTTAAATGCAGTAGAAATTGCAGAATTACTTTAAATATAGTATAAAAATTATTTACTTATTTTATTGTATTGTATAAAAT
>JALUEA010000024.1 GCA_027053135.1 Candidatus Altimarinota bacterium | reverse complement strand
GTGCATTCAAGAGAATTGACACAATAATATTTTTTCTCAAAATTTACTTTTGAGAAAACGGCGTGCCGCCAAAGCCAAAGATATATGGAATACAGTATTCATAATAATGTTCTAAGTGTTTCTGTTTTTCATTCTATAGAAAACATTATCTTTTATGCAAGATGTTTTTTATGTTAAGATTCCTTTACGCATTATTTATATAATTTTTGATAATAAGATGAGTGAAAATACGAATATGAGTTCAAATATTTCTAAAATAACAAAAGTGCATAAACCTTTTGTATTACAGTCGAAGTTTACTCCAAGTGGAGATCAACCAAATGCAATAGCATCGTTAATAAAAGGTTTAAATGAGAATAAAAAACATCAAACACTTCTTGGGGCAACAGGAACAGGGAAAACATTTACTATGGCAAATATAATTCAAGACCAACAGAAACCAACATTAATTTTGGCACATAATAAAACATTAGCAGCACAACTTTGTACAGAATTTCAAGAATTTTTTCCTGATAATGCAGTGTCGTATTTTGTTTCGTATTATGATTATTATCAGCCAGAAGCGTATATGCCTGCAAGTGATACTTATATTGAAAAAGAAGCAACAATCAATGATGAAATAAATAGACATAGGCATGCTGCTACCTATAATTTATTAACACGTGATGATGTAATTATCGTTTCATCTGTTTCATGTATTTATGGATTAGGATCTGTAGAAGATTATGAAGCACTTGCTATTGAGTTAAAAGTTGGAACTGAAATTGTGAGAAATAGTTTATTAAAACAATTATCAGAAGTTCAGTATACTCGTGTGGCATCTGATTTTAAGCCAGGAATGTTTCATGTAATGGGAGATTCTGTTGAAATATATCCACCCGCAGAAGAACATGCGTATCGAATAGAGTTTTTTGGAGATGAAATAGAAGCAATAACTGCTATTGATCCTTTTACAGGAGAAGTGTTAGGGAGCTATGATCGTATTGTAATATTTCCTGCTAAGCATGCTGTTACGCAAAAGGAAAAAATTAAAAAATGTGTAGAAGATATACGAAAAGATTTAAAAGAACGAGTAGAGTGGTATAAAAAAGAAGGTCGTCTTGTGGAAGCAGAGCGAATTCAAACACGAACGGAATATGATATAGAAATGTTATTGGAAACAGGATACTGTAATGGAATAGAAAATTATACACGGTATTTATCGGGAAATAAGCCAGGAACTCCTCCTTCAACATTATTAGATTTTTTTCCAAAAGATTTTTTGTTATTTGTTGATGAATCCCATATTACGATTCCGCAAATTGGAGCAATGTATAATGGAAATTTATCACGAAAAAATACCTTGGTAGATTATGGGTTTCGTTTACCATCGGCCCATGATAATAGACCATTACAATTTGAAGAATTTGAGTCAAAAATACATCAAGCAATTTATGTATCAGCAACTCCTGGAAAATATGAATATCAGCATTGTGGTGAAAAAGATTTTGTTCAACAGGTTATTCGTCCAACAGGTCTTCTGGATCCAATTATTTCAATTCGTCCATCAGAACCATCGAAATGGGATCCATTATTGCACACTATTAAAAAAGAGGACGCCAATAATCAAATTGAAGATTTGAGTATCGAAATTGAAAAAAGAATAAAACGAAATGAAAAAGTTTTAATTACAACTGCAACAAAAAAAATGGCGGAAAAACTTTCTGCATATTTTGATGAAATAGGAATTCGTTCTAAATATTTGCATTCGGAAATAGAAAATATGGAACGGATAGAAACAATTCAAGCATTACGATTAGGAGAAATTGATGTAATTGTAGGGGTAAATCTTTTACGAGAGGGATTAGATATTCCAGAAGTGTCTTTAATTGCTATTTTAGATGCTGATAAAAGAGGATTTCTTCGTTCAAGAGATGCATTATTGCAAATTATTGGACGAGCTGCACGAAATAGTAATGGGATAGCGGTAATGTATGCAGATACAATGACGCCAGCTATGCAAGAAGCTATTGATGAAACAAATCGAAGGCGTCGTATTCAGGAAGCATATAATAAAGAGCATGGAATTGTTCCAAAAACTATTATTAAGCATGTTAAAGCCTTAAATATAGAAAAAAAGGAACGGAAAACGAAAATTTCTCAATCAAAGAAAGATAATTTACGAGAATGGATTAAAGAATTAGAAGATAAATTAGATATTGCAGTACAAAATTTAGAGTTTGAAAAAGCAGCTGATTTAAAAGATGAAATTGAGATGTTGAAAGCTGAATTATAATAATTATTTTTTTAGAGCATGATGAATACTCATGAATTAGGAGAAAAAATACATAAAATTTGTCTAGAAAAACAGTATACTATTGCAACTGCTGAAAGCATTACAGGAGGAAGAATTGCTTCTGCCTTAACGGCAATAGATGGAAGTTCACAAGTATTTTCTGCAGGTGTTGTATGTTATAGTGAACATTCAAAAGTTCATAGTGCAGGAGTAGATGTTCGTTTAATAAATGAATATGGTGTTTATAACGAAAAAGTTGTGGCACAAATGGCAGAACGAATTGCGAAAAGAAATGTTGCGTCTATTGGAATAGCAACAAGTGGACGCGTTGATACTGGAGAAGTATTTTTTGGATTTTATGGAAAGAATATGTTTTTAAAAACATTTATTGTATCCTTTAATAAGGAGAGAAAACATTCAAGAGAAGAAGTCCAGAATGCTGCAACAGATTTTGCACTTTTAAAAATACTTGATTTATTGTAAAAAAGTGAAACAAAATTATGTTTTTTTCGTTTCTAAATATGGAAAGATATATCTCATTATAATTTTTTTGGATTCTATTTGGTCAAAACTTCGGGATTGTTCAACTCCTTCTGAAAAGTTTAAGGAGAAGTTACGTGCTGATTTGTTTGAACAAATGACGAAAAAGGATGAAATGTTTTTTACAGAATATATAGAAAATATTGTAATACCAAAACCAAGATTAGTATTAAAAATTGAAAGAGGGTGGAGTTTCGTTTCTTTTATATCTCGTTGTGCGGAGTTTATTCGTAGAATTTTTTCTTATTGTAATAAAAGTCTTTTTAAAGGATTTGCATTTTTGGGAACAGGAGTTGCTATAACCTTATTGATTCTTCCGTTATTTTCTGTGGTATCTGTTCCAAGATCATTTGCATTAGAACCTTCTGTATTACGAAGTTTTTCTGGAGATATAAAAATTACTCATAGAAAGACGGTGTTTTCTCCGATTGATTATCAAGAATTATTCGATTTTGATATTGTAACGACTGCACAGAATTCAACTGGTGAAATTATTTTTTTTGATGGTACGATTCTTCGTCTCGCAGAAAATACTTCTCTCCAAATTATAAAACTTGCTCCAAATTCTTCTTTCATTTCAAGAGGAGAAGTGAAACTGAAGTTATTAAGGGGAAATGTTTGGCTGAAAACTTTTAAAGATTCTTCATTTGAGGATAATGATGGAGTGTTGTTGTATACTCCTAGTTTTACTATTTTACCACGAAAATCGGTTCTTTCTGTGTATTATCAAGAAGGAAAGGAGTGGGTATATGATTTGCAAAATTCTGCTGTTATTGGGGTAAAGGGAATAAATGTAAATGATAATATTATTATAGATAAGGGAGAAATGATTAGTTTTTCTATTTTTGATGAATTTACTCCTCTTCCGAAACAAATTCCTGCTTCATTTTATAATCTTCCATGGGTTATTCATAACCTGGAAAAAGATATTGAATATACATCAGAATATTTAGAGACACTATCAGAAAAAATGCAAGAGAAATATATAATGTCTACTTTATCAACGCAAGTAGAAGAATTTTTACGGTCAAATCCAACAGATGAGAAGTTATCATTATTTCTTAATGATATAAATTCATTACTTTTGGTATTAGATGAAGCTCATAAAGAAAAAGAGTCAGAAGAACAATTCACTCCTACTCCAATACCAAATACTCTTTCATCAAAAAAGGTGCGTATTCGAAAACATAAAATCCCTCTTGAGAAAAATACGACAATATATTCTAAAAAAGATTCTATTCAAGAAACCTTTAGTATTGAAGATACAAGTGAAAATATTGAGAAAAACGAAGACGAGAAAACTGGAGAAAAGAGCGAAAAAAATACGGAAAGTAATACTGTAGAAAAGAAATCTCAAAAACTTACTGCACAACAAATTGCAGAAAAACGAAGAGCAAAACAAAGAGAAGAGCAGATTAAAGCAGCAGTAAATAGCTTTTCTCAGCAAGTGAATGTCTTCAAATTTGAGAATTCACGAAAAACAACGGCATTGCGTATTATTAACAATATTCCAAAAACACCAGAGAATTTAGAATTATTGAGAAGAATTGAGATGAGTGCTCCTTTAGATGTAAAGAAAATTGTACGAAGAAGACGAATTGAAATAGAAAAATTACAACTTCATAATGCTTCACAATAATGCGTAAAAATGCTTATTATGTATGGTTGATTATATTACTAATATTTTTTGGTTCTTTTTTAGCATATTTTATTTCTCAATCATTTTATACTGATTCGTTTGGTAATATTAAGACATTTTCTTGGACATTGAATTCTGATTGGATGATGCATATGGCACAGGTTCAAGCATTCGCAAAATTGCCATTTTTAGAGGTTCTTACTCATCACCCGTTGTATTCTGGAGAAGTATTAGCATATCCATTTTTTGTGAATTGGTTTTCTGGAATATTGTTTCATTATACAGGGGATTTTGTTTTTTCAATGCTCGTACCTTTATATTTAGGAGCATTGCTTTTTTTGTCTGGAATATATTTTTTAACATATCATCTTACAAGAAATGTATATGTTGCATTTTTAACGCCTTTTGTATTTTTCTTTTTCGCAGGAATTCAAGCATATTTTACACTACAAGAATATAACCTATTTTCTGATGAATGGAAGCTTCTTTCAGACTATGCATATGATGTTCAGTTTTTGGGAACAAAACTAAAAGAGATGGGCTATATCTTTAATTGGAAATCTTTTTTTCTTACAACTTTTATTCCACAACGCTCATTTATGTGGGGAATGGGAGTAGGAACGTTTTTACTTGGTTTTTTTGTAAAATCACAATATATACCATATCATTTTACATCAAAAAGATATGATATTCATTTTTTTATTGGTCTTGGGATAGGATGTTTATCATTTATTCATACTCATACATTTTTTTATTTTTTCTTTTTGTTTCTTTTGTTGTTTTTGTTTTCAAGTATACAAAAAATTCGAGAAAAGCAATTTATAGAAAATTTTAAAAATTATTTTTTTGTAGCAATTGGATCATTAGTTACGAGTGCTCCGTTTTTATATTTATTATGGCAAAAAAAAGGATCTATAACAGAATTTTCATATTTTCCTTTTGGAGAACATGTACATATTTTTACATATCTTTTGTATAATTGGGGGCTTGTTTTTATATTAGGGATATTCCTTCTTATTAAACCAATATATCGTTATATCCTACAAAAAATAGAAAAAGATAACACCTCTTCATTATCTATATAC
>JALUEA010000023.1 GCA_027053135.1 Candidatus Altimarinota bacterium | reverse complement strand
GAAATTTCTATCAGTATTTTTTATTTTGCGTTTTGATTGGAAAACGGTATGATAGAGCAAATTTTTATTTTGATATATTTATATGTACATTATTATTAAAATAGGGAGTGCATTGTTGGTAAATAAAAATGGTGGGTTAAAAAAAGACATGCTTGAGCATGTGTTATCAGGAATAAAGTATTTACAAGATATGGGGAAAAAACCAATTCTTGTGAGTAGTGGTGCTGTTGCTGCAGGAGGACAAAAATATGCATTTAAAAAATTATCAAAAGGAGTAAAAGCGGCTATTGGTCAGCCTTTGCTGATAAATGAATATAGTACTATTGCACAGCGAAAAAATATTGTTACGGCACAATATTTGCTTTCGAAAGATGATTTATCTGATAGAAAACGGTATATTTATTTGCAATCAGCATTAGAAGAGGCGACTCGGCATGGTATTGTGCCAATTATTAATGATAATGATATTTTACATGGGGTAAAGAAAAGTTTTTCTGATAATGATCAATTAGCATGTTATTTAGGAATAATGCTTCATGCTGAGAAAGTGTTATTACTTACTTCTGTAGATGGTATTTATAATGATTTTGGAACAGAAAAACAAAAAAAAATAGATATTATTACACAATTAGAGGAGTTTGATGGTATTCAAACAGATCAAAAAACAGATTTTGGAACAGGAGGAATGAAAGGGAAAATTGAATCAATTCGGTTGGCAATGCAGTGTGGAATTGATGTGTATGTGGGGCATGGAAGTAATGAAAAAATTTTTGCATCGATGTTTGATGATTCAAAGAGAAGTACAAAACCGTATACAAAAATTGTAGGGATAAAAAAAGAAAAACAGATACGAGGAATTCAAAAATGGTTGTTTGCGGGTGCAGAACCAAAAGGAGAAATTCAAATTAGTGATAGGGGGATAGAAGAGTTACGAAATTCTTCTATACGACGATCTGTTTTATTAAAAGGAGTTGAGCATGTGTTTGGACAATTCTCGAAAGGAGATGTGATTAGTGTTATTGATAAGAATTTTGAACAGATAGGATATGGTGTTGTAAAATTAGATGCATCAGAAATTCGTGCAAAAAAAGGGGAAGATAATATTATTGTAATTCATGCAAATTATTTTTTGGTTACGGTATAAAACTATTGGAGAACTATTTTTGGAAATGTTTTGATTTTTTTATATGGGAAAATGGTGTAGACTAGAGAAGTCTCTATAGTATAGTTTCTTATTTTAAAAAAATTTATGTCTACATCAGCATCTTCATTTCTCTCTTTTTCGTCATCTGAATTACGGAAAAAATATATTGATTTTTTTAAGAAATACAATCATGCAGAGGTTGTTTCGTCCTCTACTATTCCAGATTCTGATGATCAAACGGTGTTGTTTACAACAGCGGGAATGCAACAATTTGTTCCGAATTTGATGGGGAAACCGCATCCACAAGGATCACGGTTGGTTTCTGTGCAAAAATGTGTACGAACGGTAGATATAGATGATGTTGGAGATAATCGACATCTGACTTTTTTTGAAATGCTTGGAAATTGGTCTTTAGGTGATTATTTTAAAAAAGAGAGTATACGGTGGAGTTATCAATTTTTGATAGAGGAATTGAAAATTCCAAAAGAAAAATTATGGGTAACAGTATACGGTGGAGATGAAATACTTGAATATGATCAAGAATCGCATGATATTTGGTTAGAAATGGGTATTCCTGAGCATAAAATTATAGGAATTGGAGCACCAAAAGATCCTGAAAAAAGGAGACGAAAAGGACGAGGTGATAATTTTTGGGCAGCTGGACCAACCGGACCATGTGGCCCATCTACAGAATTGTTTATTTGGTTAGGAGAAGGAGAGCCAAAAGAAGGACAAAACCCAGAAACAGATGAAGATAATTTTATTGAAGTATGGAACAATGTTTTTATGGCGTATGAGCAAATTGAAGGTGGTGTATTAAAACCGCTTTCTCAAAAAAATGTTGATACAGGAATGGGGTTAGAACGATTGACCATGATTATTCAACAGAAAAAAACCGTGTTTGAAACGGATATGTATAGAAATATTATTACGGAGTTAGAAAAAATATCGGGGAAAAAATATCCTCCATATACTGGAGATGAAAACGAAAATAATCCTATTACACAAGCATTTCGTGTTATAGCAGATCATGTGCGATGTGCAACACATATCATTGCTGATGGAGTTTCTGCAAGTAATGAAGGAAGAGGGTATGTATTACGACGGTTAGTACGACGTGCAGTACGATTTGGTAAAAAATTAGGTATTCAAAATTTTTTAGGAAAAATAGCAACGGTGTATATTGCAGAATTTTTTGAATTTTATCCAGAAATAGGGGATCGAAAAAAAGTAGTTCTTAATGCATTTGATATAGAAGAGAAGAATTTTTTAAAGACGCTTGAAAAAGGAGAAAAAAAATTAGAAGAAGTATTGAAATCGGGAAGTATTACGGGGAAAGATGCATTTCTTTTATCGGATACATACGGATTTCCAAAAGATTTAACACGAGAAATTATTAGAGAGAAAGGTATTTTTATAGATGAAGAAGTATTTAATAAAGAATTTGATGAAGAATTGATGCATCAAAGAGAACGGTCGCGAGCACATCAACAGTTTGAGATGAAAGGACAAGATAATATTGTGTTTGAAGGGTTGCCAGCAACAGAGTTTATTGGTGATACTGGGGAAAATCTTCTCCAGAGAACTGCTACAATTTTACGGTTAGTAGAAGTTGGAGAAGGAAAATTAAAAATGGTAGTGGATAAAACTCCGTGTTATGCAGAATCAGGAGGGCAGGTTGGAGATAGAGGAACGGCACTTATAGGTGATAATGTATTTGCTATTACTGATACGAAAAAATTGAAATCGGGAGTATTTATTCATTTTCTTTCTCTTGTTCAAAAAGGGACATGTTTTGGAGGACCAAAAAATGCAACAGGTATGACGGTTACTATTTCTGTTGATACTGTTTTACGACGAAGAACAACTCGACACCATTCGGCTGCACATTTGTTGCAATCGGCACTAACATCTGTTTTGGGAGATGGAATTGAGCAAGCTGGATCATTAGTAGATGAAAAGAGAACACGATTTGATTTTTCATATCCAAAAGCCTTAACGGAATCTGAAATTACTGCAGTAGAAAAGAAAATTTCTGAGTATGTAAATGAAGCATATCCTGTGACTATTCAAGAAATGAGTATTGATGAAGCAAAACAGGCTGGTGCGGTTGCTTTATTTTCTGAAAAATATGGTGATATAGTACGAACAGTACGAATGGGTGAAGCAAGTTTTGAGTTGTGTGGAGGAACACATATTCAAAATACGGCTGAAATTGGTGGAGTAAAGATTGTATCGGAATCATCATGTTCTTCGGGAGTTCGACGAATTGAAATGGTTGTTGGGGAAGTAGCTCAGGAATATTTTATGAATAAATGTACAACTGTTTCGCGTGTTGCATCTGTGCTAAAATGTTCAGATGTACAAGTGGAAGAACGAGTAGAAAAAGTATTAGAAGAGAAAAAAATATTGCAAAATGAACTCGGATCAGTAGAAAAAAAACTTCTTGCGTTTGAGGCATTAGAATTTTATGATCGGAAACATGAAATAAATGGAAAGGTTGTTGTATGTGAACCAGTTCCAACGCATGATTTAAAACATGTAGCAGGAATGGCGAGAGCATTATCAAACAAAGGGGTTGATGTTGTTGCAATGTTTACAGAAAATGGAGGAATTGTGATTGCGACGCAACAAGGAGGAGTCAATGCAAGAGATGTATTTGAAAATATAAAAGAAATTGCTGGTGGAAATGGTGGAGGAAGTCCATTTTTTATTCAAGGGAAAGGAGTGAATTTAGAACGATTTCAAGAAATTCGAAAAGGAGTTGAGAGAAGTGTTTTAGATCAGTAATATTTGTTGATATACACATGAAATTTTTTTCACCAGCATTTATTTTATCGTTTGGAACATTGCTCTCATATCTTCTTGGAATTTTAAGAGATATGTTTTTTGCACGGTATTATGGTGCAACATTTATAACAGATATTTATTTTTCGGCGTTTCTTATTTCTGATATTTTATTGATTATTTTTATTTCATCAGCTCTTTTAGGACTTGTAACGCCATTATTTTTGCAAGAACGAGAAAAAAATAAACAATCTGGCTATACTCTTTTTGGAATTTTTTTTGCAAGTTTATTGACGTTATTTGCAATAGTCTGTGTTATCGGTATGATTTTTACTCCAGAAATTGCATCGTTTTTCTTTTCTTCTCAATTTAAGCATGATCCTGTATTATTTGTGCATTTAGCTCGATTATTTTTTATTACGAATTTTGTTTTTGCTCTTTCTAATTTTATAGGAAATTTTTTGATGGCGCATAAACATTTTCTTTCAACTGCACTTGCTCCAGTATTGTATAATATTGGAATTTTAGGAGGAATATTCTTTTTTGCTAAAACATATGGAATTGATGCGGCTGCATATGGTGCAGTTGTAGGAAGTATAGGACATTTAGCATTACGGCTATGGGAATATGTTTCAAAGCTGTCTCTTGAAGAACGATTTTATCCGCGATTTGATTGGAAAAATACTCGTTTAAAAGAATTGGGGAGTTCTATGGCATTTCGATGGATTACTGTTGGTGCATTACAAATAACATTTGTTAGTATTCAAAATTTTACACAACATTTTCCACATCAAGAAGGATTATATTCGTTATTTTTGTATGCACGAAATCTTGAATCAGCACCAGTAATGATCTTTGGAGTTGCTATTGCGACAGCAACTTTTCAAGTATTATCACAATTATTTGCAGAACAAAAAAAAGTACAAATGAGTAAAACATTTTATACGGCATTATATAAAATCGTATTTTGGACACTTCCAATGGCGATTGGAATTTATTTTTTAGGAAGTAATTTTCTAGCAAATATCTACGCTATTGATGTAGGATCACCGCAATATGGAATTTTACATTCTATTTTATTAATGATTTCTTTGGCTATCCCATTAGAATCGCTTTTGACATTATTTGTACGAACTTTTAATGCAACAGGAGATACAAAAACTCCTATGATTATTACCCTTACCCAAGTAGGAGTACTGTTTATTTCTTTGTTGTGTTTTCGATATTTTGTTTTTGAATCTATTTCTCCTGCTTTTCAAATTGGAATAAGTTATTTTATCAGTTTTCTTTTCTCAATTTTTGTTGGATACTTTTTATTACAGTATAATCATATTATTGTGTATTCATCGGAAAATAGTATCCAAAAAACAGGAGTGTTATTCAGTATAGTGGGGTCTGTCATTATGGGATTGTTTTTATATGAAATTCATCATTATATGAGTATAGATTCTTTATTTCATATTATGGTGGTATCACTTTGTGCGTCTTTTCTTTTTTTTCTTCCATTGGTTTTTGTATGGAAAAGAAATATATTTTCTTGTATAAAACAAATGCTCTAGTATTTTATATTTATATATGATATTATGTTGATTATATAAATACACATTTTCTTTTA
>JALUEA010000022.1 GCA_027053135.1 Candidatus Altimarinota bacterium | reverse complement strand
ATTTTATATTTATATATGATATAATGTTGATTATATAAATACACATTTACTTTTAATAAATATGTTTAGTACTACTTTACAACTATCTCAAAGTTTTTATTTTTTAGAACCACGACTGGTGTTTGAATATTCTCCTGATTTGTATAAATCGAATCAACAAGAACAAGAAGAGAGAAAAAAAATGATGGATGAATTAGAAGCATCAGATGAAGGTCGAAAGGATGAGGTTGAAAGTGTTACTCAGGATACAAGTGATTCTTTGACGAATTTGAAAAATAATATATCATTGTCTGATTTAGTAAATCCTAACAATTCTTCTGTTGTAAATCCTCATTCTGTAGAGTCTTCTGTTGTAGATCGTTTTGTTTCTCCTTTGGATAAATATCGTGAATTGTTTGATGCATATAATATTACATTTGATAAGAGTACTCATACTCTTCAGTATGATCCAGAAGAGTATTCTGTTTCTCATACTAAACAAGGGTTTTCAGTAGGAATTGAGAATACTGGAGAAATATCATTGTCTGCTGCACGAGATGTATTTGTTCAAGAGGGAGAGTCAGGTTTAATCATAAATGTTTTAAGGAAAGATGGAACAAGAGAAGCGTTTTTTTTAGAAAAAAAATAAGTAGTCTGTATCGGTAAATACTGTTTTGGACATTTAGTAAAATTTTCGAAAGAGTAAAAATAAACAAAAACTACACATAATGACACTAATTTTTTGGAGTGTATCTAAAAATAACACGGAAATTCCTAGGAGAATAGAAGTACCAAAATAGAGTAAAAATATATGAAATTCTTTCCAGTTTTTTGTGAGTAAATAGTCATGGAAATGTTTTCCATCTCCACCTTTGAGTGGAGATTTTTTTTCTAAAATTCGAGAACTTATAACATAAATACTATCAAAAATAGGAATACTCATGGTAATTAAAAGTGTTGCCATTTTCCCTCCAGAAAAAAGAGAAAAGACTGCTAAACAAAATCCAATAGTCATAGATCCGCTATCACCAAGAATAAATCGTGTGGTATGAAAATTGGTAATAAGAAATGGAAATAAAAGAGAAAAAAATATAAAACAGAGTATACCGAGTTCTGTTTGGTGTACAAGAGGAAAAAATGATAAAATACCTAAACTGAGAGATGCAATAAGTCCAGAACTAATTGTTAAATTTGGAATACCATCTGACCAGTTCGTTGCATTTATAAATCCAATAATCCAAAAAAAAGTAATAATTCCTCCAATAAGTGCTGAGGTATGTATGGTGGGTGAAAAATCTGAAGAAAATGATGCAAAAGGGTTTGTTATAAACTCAATAGAGGTTCCTGTGTAAATAACGAGGAGTGCAGAAATTGATTGTATAAAAAGTCGTATAATAGGAGAAATTTGTTTTCTGTCATCTAAAAAGGAAACGATACTTAAAAGGGAGAGAGCGGTTAAAAATCCATAAATTTGTGTTTTGAAATTTTGAAATTCAGGAGAGAGCATGGAAAGAATAAATACGAAGAGAATAAATAAAAGAGAAATCATTATACCTGCTGGGTATGGAAGTTTTTTTCGTGTTAACCCATACCGTTCTGGAAAATCCAGAAGTCCAATTTTAGGAAAGAGAGTGATGGTTATTATAACTCCTATTGTACCAGTTATCAATCCTCCCAAAATAATGGTTATGATATATGATGGAATGTCTATCATCTGATTTTTTGTATGAAAGATGTATAATTTTTATATCTAGTGTAAAATAGAATTATAAATTAGACAATAAAAGTATGATAACATTTTCCAATATTTATAAAAGTTTTGATGGGTATCCGTTGTTACAAGGAGTAAATTTTGAAGTACAAAAAGGTGAAATGGTGTGTTTAATTGGGCAAAGTGGGGTAGGGAAATCTACATTAATTCATATGGTTATTGCTGCTCAATCACCAGATTCTGGAGCAGTAATTGTAAAAGGAAGGAATGTTTCACAGTTACTTGAAGGAAGTGCTTCAGATTTGCAAAAATTTCGAAGAGAAGTAGGATTTGTTTTTCAAGATTATAAGCTTTTAGAAAATAAGACAGTATTTGAAAATGTAGCATTCGCCCTTGAAGTAATAGGTTTTGATAAAACTTTAATTCCTCAACAAGTAATGATTGCATTACAAAATGTTGATATGATAGATGTAAAAGATAGGTATCCTATTCATTTATCAGGAGGAGAAAAACAAAGAGTAGCAATTGCT
Source organism: Candidatus Altimarinota bacterium (assembly GCA_027053135.1). Lineage (GTDB taxonomy): Bacteria > Patescibacteriota > Gracilibacteria > CAIRYL01 > CAIRYL01 > SZUA-1403. The sequence continues at coordinate 3,354 of JALUEA010000022.1, read as the reverse complement.
AGAGCGATTGTTCATGCTCCAGATTTATTGATTGCAGATGAACCAACAGGAAATTTAGATCCAGAAAATACATCATCAATAGCAAAGGTTCTGAAAAATCTTAATAAAAATCATGGAACGACTATTTTACTCACGACTCATAATCCATCTTTTGTAAAGGAGTTAGCACCGCGTATTTTATTAGTTGAGCAGGGGAAAATAGCGAAAGATTTACCGGTAGGAACACTTTTTCCAAATTATGAATACTAGTTTTCTGGGGTTATTGTGATCGTACATTTTTTTTTCGATTTTCGACTGCATCTTTTAAAGGGAGATGACTGTCTAATGGTTCTTTTGATGCAATAAATTCTTCGGCTGCTTCTTTTGCTTCAAGTATTTTTTTCCCATTCATAAGATTTGCCATTTTGAGATCAGGGATTCCGCTTTGTTGTATGCCAAAAATTTCTCCTATTCCACGCAGTTTCATATCAAGTTCTGCTAATTCAAATCCATTTGTGGTAGTTTCCATAGCAGAAAGTCGTTCGTTTTTATAATTTTTTGTGTGGAGTAAAAAACAATATGATTTTTGAGATCCTCGTCCTACTCGTCCTCTAAATTGGTGTAATTGTGAAAGTCCAAATCGTTCAGCTCCTTCAATAACCATGATAGTAGCATTGGGAACATCAACACCTACTTCAACGACAGAAGTTGATACTAAAATATCATATTTTTTATTTTTAAAATCATTCATTATTTGATCTTTTTCTTTTGGTTTCATTTTCCCATGTAAAATTGCAATTTTTCTATGTGGGAAAATATGTTCGCTTAATCGTATGTATTCTTCTTCAACACTTCGTAAATCTTCAAATCCTTCACTTGCTGAAGTTTCAACAAGAGGACAAATGACAAATGCTTGTCTTCCTTTCTCAATTTGATCATCTATAAATTGTTCGACTGTTCTTCGCTCCGATTCAGTAATTACTTTGGTTTCAATTGTTTGGCGTCCAGGTGGTAATTCATTGAGTACTGATAAATCCATATCTCCAAATGCGATGATAGCAAGGCTTCTTGGAATAGGAGTTGCAGACATTTGTAAAAAATGCGGAGATCCTTTTTGTAACAGTTTTTCTCTTTGTAGTACTCCAAATCGATGTTGCTCATCTACAATTGCTAGTCCTAAATTATGAAATACAATATTTTCTTCTAAAATAGCATGAGTCCCAACGAGAATTTGAATTTGATTTGTTCGGAGATCTTTTCGTATTTGTTCTCGTTTTTTCCCTTTTATGGATCCTGATAAAAATGCGGTAGAAGGATTATTGAATATATTGGATTTTTTAATTGGATATTTTGTAAAAAAAGACTGTTCTTCTGCTTGTTTCAAAAAAGTAGAAATTCCTACAAAAAGTTGTTTTGCTAAAATTTCTGTTGGAGCAATAAGGGCTACTTGGTATCCTTCAAGAAGAATTGGTAACATAGCACATACTGCCACCAGTGTTTTTCCACTTCCAACATCTCCTTCTAAAAGTCGTTGCATAGAAATATTTTTTTCATAGTCTTTTAATATTTCAAAAACTGCAATTTTTTGTGCATTGGTTGGAGTAAAGGGAAGTGTCGCAAAAAAATCTTTTATCATTTCTGGATTTAGAGGTATAGGATGGATACCCGTATTATTTTTTTGTCCTGCGTGTTGTAGTGTTTGTTTTTTGTATAATGATACGAGTTGGAGTACAAATAATTCTTCAAATGCAAGTGTATCTTGTGCTTTTTGTAAGGAATTTTTATTTTTAGGGTAATGGAGTGTTAGGATTGCTTCTTTTCGAGAGAGTAAATGAAATTTTTTAAGAAAATGTGTTGGAACAATATTGGGAATATTGATAGTTCCATTTTGAATTTTTGGAAAGAGTTCTTCGTGTATTTTTCTAAAAAACCATTTTTCTGTAATAAATGAGAGTTTGGAATAGAGCGGGTATAACCCTTCAGAGGTTTCCCCTTCATATATTTGAACATTTGGTGTTTGGAGACTAATTTTTCCATATTGGAGTTTTGCTTTTGCAGAAATCATTACTTTTTGGTGCAGAGGGAGTGTTTTATCTATCCCTTTTGTATTAAACCATACGCATTCGAGTATTTTTTTTGATGTTTCTTCTCGAAACTGTGCTTTGATAAGATGAAAATTGTTTCGTGTTGTTTCTTTATAAACTGATATAAATTCTCCGCGTAATACATTCTTTTGGTCTGCTCTTATATGGGAAAAATCGGTAAATTGAGATCGGTCTTCATATTCTCTTGGAAAATATAAGAGAAGGTCTTGAACGGTAACAATATTTTGTTTTTGTAATTCTTCATAATGTTTTTTTGCTATTTTTATTACTTTATTTAATGGTGTAAGGAGTGTGTAATGCATAAAAAAGAAATCCATTATGGAGTACAGTATATGTATAATAATAAATTTGTATAAAAATGAAAATATATTATATAATAGACATGAACTGTTTGGTTCTTATATATTCTTTAAATTATATGAAATATGATGTATTTAGTATTTGGTGGAGATGATAAAGATACTGGATCTTGTGGAGGATGTGGATGTGGTTATACAGCATAATTATTTTTTAATGATTAATGTATGAAAACTTTTATATCAACAGAGACACAGTCTATTACTAATGTACGAGTTCATTTCTTATCAAAAGTATGGGCGTATTTTGGTCTTGCAATTGCAATGGCTTCAATTGGTGCATATTTTGGAAAAGATATTATCGTATTAACTCATTCATTTTATGTTCCGTATGGAATATTTACGGTGTTAATGCTTACTCAACCGTGGTGGGGAAATAAAAAAGCATATCAACTTCCTTTCTTTTTATTGTTCGCAGTAAGTTCTGGAACGGTTTTATTTCCAACTTTAGCATTTGCAGCTGCAACGGATCAAATTGATGCTGTTGTTCAAGCGCTTGTATCATCAGCAGGATTGTTTTTTGCTGCCGCAATATATGGATATACAACAGAGAAAGATTTATCAACATTGGGACAATTTTTGTTTTTTACAATGATTGGAGTATTTATTGCAGGGATTATAAATATCTTTATGGGAAGTTCAATGATGTCTTTTATTATTTCTTGTATTTCTGTTGTATTGTTTTCTCTGTATACAGCATATGATTTACAAGCTATTAAGAATGGTGCATATACATCTGCTATAATGGCTGCTATGGGATTATATGTAAATATTTTTGCGTTATTTTCAAATATATTAAATATATTTTTAAGTACTGATGATTAAAGTGTATTTTCTTTTATAGGAAATATCTATCATTATAAAAAGCACTTTCTTCACTGTCATGGAGCGAAGTGCTTTTTATGTACTATGGG
>JALUEA010000021.1 GCA_027053135.1 Candidatus Altimarinota bacterium | reverse complement strand
CTCTACAGGTTATGGCGATGCTTTTCGTGAGGCTATTAGCGGACATTGGGGCGATAGACCTTATTTTGACCTTATGGACGGCTTAGATTATGTGTTGAGAACTTATAAATTTATTGATAAAAACCGCATTGGGGCTTTGGGGGCTTCTTACGGCGGCTATATGATTAACTACCTAATGGGTAAAGCTCCAGACCGTTTTGATGCTTTTATCTGCCATGACGGGCTATTTGATTTAACATCAATGTATTACGAGACAGAAGAGTTATGGTTTCCAGAGTATGAGACCGAAGGCACACCTTGGCAAAATCCAGAAGAATACAAAAAATTTAGTCCTTCTACTTACGTGCAAAATTGGAAAAAACCTATTTTAATTATTCACGGTGGACAAGATTTTCGTGTACCTGAAACTCAAGGTTTTTCAGCTTTCACAGCTGCTCAGCGTCTTGGAATACCGTCAAAACTGCTCTACTTCCCTAATGAAACTCATTTTGTTCTAAAACCTAAAAATAGTGAAATTTGGCATAAAGAAGTCTTTGATTGGTTAGACAAATATGTGAAAAATAAAAAATAACTTAAAACATTGGCTAAGTCCCTTCGGGGACGCCTTTTATTTTGATTTGTATAGAAGTGTAATGCTAATAATAATCATAAAAAATTAAGGCTGTCCGATTTAAAATTTATTAAATTAATTTTCGCTTTTTCTTTAGTGATTCTGTTTTTTTTTGGTATTATTTCCATAAAAAAATGTTATACACATCAAGTAAAAAGTTTTTCACTTTTTACACACAAGTTTTCCACATGTTTCCTCTTTTCTTTATGCACGATTTTAAACAATCACCACTTCATTATTCTGTTTTATGGAAAGAATCAGCAATATTTCTCAATATTACAGAATCAACAAAACACATAGACGCAACACTCGGAATGGGAGGACATGCCCAATACTTTTTTACACAAAACCCTCATTTACACATACTCGGCTTTGATCAAGATGCTCAAGCAAGAACAATTGCACAAAAACGACTCAATACATTTATTGCCAATAATCAATTAGAAATTATTCCAGAAAATTTTCAATATTTAAAAAAAATATGCACAGAAAAAAACTATACACCTACTTCGATTCTATTTGATATAGGAGTATCATCTCTCCAATTTGATGATAAAAATCGTGGATTTTCATACCGATTTAAAGCTCCTCTCGATATGCGAATGGACCAAAACACTTCACTTACTGCACACGAAATTATCAATACATGGTCCCAAGAACAACTACAACACATCTTTTCTCTATACGGAGAAGAAAAATATTCATATCGTATTAGCAAAAAGATTATAGAACAACGAAAAATAAAACCATTTGAAACAACAACAGAACTTGCAAATTATATTGTGTCAATAAAACCATTTTCAAAAAAAACACTCCATCCTGCATCTCTTGTATTTCAAGCATTGCGTATTGCAGTAAATAACGAATTAGAAGTACTGGAAACAGCAATACACCAAGCAATACATATTTTAGCAAAAGGAGGACGACTTGCTGTTATTACATTTCACTCATTAGAAGATCGTATTGTTAAAAATGTTTTTGAACACTATATTTCAAAAGAAAAAAGAAATAAATATAAACAACCAACTTCCCCCTCACAACAAAAACAATTTTGCTTAAAAAAAATAACAAAAAAACCACTCACTCCTTCCGAAACTGAACTTGCAGAAAATAGTCGATCACACAGTGCTAAAATGCGAGTTGTTGAAAAACTCTAACTGTTTCTATCTACTCTTTTGTATTCCGTAAAAATGATAAAAAAAACGAAAAAAAAACGAATTGGCGACCAACTCACAACAGCTATTTCCACTATAATTATACTTCTTACAGGATTAGCCCTTTATCTTACCTATCTTGGACTCGAATACCATAACAAAAATGCCATTAATGGATATAGTTTAAAAAAAATTCAAAATGAACGATCTGATAAACTTTTTGCTATTGAATTACTTGAAATGGAAATCGCTGATTTAGGACGCCTCGAATAACCATTACCTACTTCTTTCTTATGGAACTTTTTACATTTACACCATCATGGGATCTTATCCTCTTCACTATTATTTGTTTTATAACACTTCTTGGAATTCTTATAGGAGAATCAAAACTGATAAAAGGAATTCTTGTTCTCTACCCTTCGTTTTTTATAGCAGACTTTTTTAGTATTTTTATACCAACCCTCTTTCCCAATATTTCTATTGCTCTTATACATAATGGAAAAGTATCAAACCTTCTTACACTATCTGAACAAATAACATCAATCTATATTTATACAGGAATTAAAATACTTATTTTTTGTGTGTTTTGGATTACTTTATTACAACTTAGTTTTTTTGAAGTGAACACAAAAAACTGTAAAAATTCTATCGGAAACATGTTTTTATTCGGGATTATATCTCTTTCTTTTGGATTATTATTTACCAATACAATTCTTTTACTCTTATCTGGTTGGAGTATTGTTGGTTTTGATACCGCGCATCATATTCTTGCCCCTCTCACACAAACATCATTTCTTGCTCTTCATTTCGTACAATATCATGGAATATTTTTTGCTATTCCAGCAGTAGTCCTTATTTTTGCCCTTCTTCTATACTCAGAAGATAAAAGCATTTCATCAGAAGACGAAGAATGAAAGGAAAGAAGAAAACTCATCTATTGTCATTTGCCCACTTGCCGAAGCATTTTCTTTCGAAAGAGACGCAAACATCATTTCTCCTCCCCATAAAAGTGTTACAAGTCGTGAAATTTTTCCCATATTTCCCATTGAAATAGTAATATACGGTATCTCTTTTCGTTTTAAATTTTCTGCAAGCCGAAATATTGTTACAACATCTTTTTCTTCAGATGGCATTGCTGCAACTTTTACAATATCCGCTCCTCTATTTCGCATAAGCTGAATCCTATTTTTTAACGATGGAAATCGTGGTGTTCCATCAAAAAAATGTGCTGATAAAATAAGCTGAAAAACATTTTTTGATAACGACTGACGTTCTCGTATCTGTTGTATTTCTTCAAAAAAAGCATACGAATTTTCTTCATCAAAATTATAATCAAGATCTAAATAATCTGGCATATGAGCATACTTCTCATCTTTCCCACGCGAAAACACTTGTATTGTTCGTAATATCCGACGCGAAATTTCTTTTGTATTAGCACCTGTTCCTGCAAAATTTCCCTGCTCTTTTTCCCCTTTTATTGTAAATAATAATGAAAAATATGTTTGCAAACGGTTTCTTTGTTCAAAAATTTCAGATAAAAGCATGTCAGTATACTCATATATATCTGTTGTATTTTCAATAACAGACTCAGAAAAAAATTCTCCAAACCAAATCTCTATAACAGAAACTTTATCTGAATAATGACTATCAATCTCTTTCATTCTGTTTTTTACTTCTTCTATATTCTTTGTTGTAATCGGTACACATATTTTCATACTATTAATGGAAAAATTCTTTCATACCAGAGATATATACACGTATAAAAAACTATTTCATACTTCCTAAAATTCCTCGTACAATTTTTGTTACTAAACGAGATCCTAAACTTCGTATGACTTGCTTTGTAAATGTCTCAACAAACCCTTGTCGTTTTCCAGATTTTCCTGTTCCTGCATTTAACACTCTCCACAATAATCCACGCTCTTCTCCCTCTTCTCTTTTTTCTCCAGATTGCTCTTCTAATAGTTTCTGTTTTTTTTCAGCACGTTCTTTTAATACTTCAAATGCTGATTCATTATCTATTTTTTGCTCATATATACCATACACTGGTGAATTTTTTATTTTTTCTATTCGCTCTTCTGCTGTTAATACTCCCATACGACTTTGTGGTGGTCGTATCATAGTACACTCCACAACAGTAGGTGAACCATCTTTATCAAGCGTTGAAACCAATGCGTATCCTACTTTCATAGTACTTATTTTTTCTTCTGTAGAAAATGCAGGATTTTCTCGAAATGTTTGAGCAGCAATTTTTGCTGATTTCTGTTCTTTAGGAGTAAACGCTCGAAGCGCATGCTGAATCCTATTTCCTAATTGTCCACGCACTTCTTCTGGAATATCAAGTGCATTTTGCGTTACAAAAAACACACTCACTCCTTTTGATCGAATAAGCCGAACTACTTGCTCTATTTTTTCCACCAATACTTTTGGAGTATCTTGAAATAATAAATGTGCTTCATCAAAGAAAAAAACTAATTTAGGTTTTTCTTCATCTCCAACTTCTGGTAATTGTTCAAATAATTCAGAAAGTAACCACAATAAAAAAGCTGAATAAATCCTATTATTATGCATTAATTTTTGAGCATCTAAAATATTCACAACACCATTTCCCGAAAAATCCTTTTTAAGTAATTGATTAAAGTCAAATGCTTTTTCTCCAAAAAACTCTGATCCTCCTGATTCTTCTAATACTAATATTTGTCGTATAATAGCATTTAAACTTGCTGTACTAATATTTCCATATTCATTTGAAAATACTTTTCTATTTTCCCCAACAAAATTTATGACTGATTTTAAATCTTTTAAATCAACCAACAATAAACCTTCATCATCAGCTATTTTAAAAATCATATATAAAATAGCATCTTGTGTATCATTCAAATCAAGTAATCGACTTAATAATAATGGTCCCATTTCTGACACTGTTGTTCGTATAGGATGTCCATTCTTCCCATAAATATCCCAAAACACAGAAGGAAACCCTTTATATACAAAATCTGTTCCTTTTTCTAATCCTATAAAACGAAGTCGTTCATCTATTCGTTCATTTGGAGTTCCAGCTGTTGCTACCCCTGCCAAATCTCCTTTTGCATCTGCTGTAAAAACGGGAATTCCTTGCTGAGAAAACTGTTCCACTAACACTTGTAACGAAACCGTTTTTCCTGTTCCTGTAGCTCCTGCAATAATTCCATGACGCGTCAACATAGATAATTCTATTACTACTTTCTTTTTTGCAGTTAATGATGAATTTTCAGAAACAGCCCCTCCTAAAATTATTGATGTCATAAATTATCGTAAAATTATTTTTCTAAAGCTTTCAGCGAATCTATAATACTTTGTGTATTTTCAATATTATATTCTTCAAAAAAATCAATCATTCGAGTATTCCAAGTGGAATTAAATCCTATTTTTGAAAATAAAAAGATTACTGTTTGTACGCCACTTTGATACGTATTACCTTTATTTACAGAAGGAATATCTGAATTCAGCGAATATGGCATTTTTTTATTCCAAATTCGAGAATGATGTGCAACTGTATTTCTAATATACCTTATTATTTGAAGCATATTAGAAAGAGATTTTTCTTGTACCCCAAAATGATCTGCAATTTTCATTCTATAATTTTTTTTAAGATGAGAAAATAAACGAGAAACCTCTCCAAATGAAAGTATCTCCATAATCATCCAAGAAGGCGGAACATCAGGCTTATATTTTTTTATATACTCCTGAATAAATACAGGATTATCTTGACCCTTTTTTTTAATTTTACTTTGAATCTGCGCATACCAACGAGAAACGATTAATCTTTCAGATTTTGTAAAATACTGAGGATCAATATACC
>JALUEA010000020.1 GCA_027053135.1 Candidatus Altimarinota bacterium | reverse complement strand
GTATTAAGAATAATAATATTATTTATAAAAAAATTTAAAATAAGAATATGTCAGATTCAAGGATTAAAGATATTTTTTCTGGAAATACATCTTCGAAAAAATCATCTGTGCAGAAGAAAAAAGAACCTGTAGTTAATCAATTTGGACCAGGTGCAGTTATTAAAGTAGTTGGTTGTGGTGGAGCTGGAGGAAATACGCTTGCAAAAATGGTAGATAATGTAAAGGGAGTAAGTTTTGTTGCTCTTAATACAGATATTCAAGCACTTGCAATGACAGGTGCGGAAGAAAAAATAAATATTGGAAAAGGGACAACAAAAGGATTAGGTGCAGGGGCTAATCCAGAAATTGGTCGACAGGCTGCAGAAGAATCTTCTGAAGAAATTCGAAAAGTATTGGAAGGATCTGATCTTGTATTTATTACTGCAGGAATGGGAGGTGGAACAGGAACAGGTTCTGCTCCTGTTGTTGCGGAAATTGCGAAAGATTTAGGGTGTTTAACTGTTGCGGTTGTAACAAAACCATTCTCTTTTGAAGGTGCGAAACGACGGAAACAATCTATTGAGGGTTTGAAACAATTAAAAGAACGGGTTGATACGCTTATAACCATTCCGAATGATCGATTACTAGGACTTATAGACAAGAAAATGCCATTAACAGAAGCATTTTCGATTGTTGATGAAGTGTTGCGACAAGGTATTCAGGGTGTTTCTGATTTAATTACGGTTCATGGGTTAATAAATGTTGATTTTGCTGATGTAAAATCTGTTATGAAATCAGCAGGATCTGCTTTAATGGGGATAGGATTTGGAACTGGAGAAACACGAGCAGTTGATGCTGCAACGGCAGCAATAGAATCTCCTTTGCTTGAACAATCAATAAATGGGGCAAAAGGACTTCTTTTGAATATTACTGGAGGAACAGATCTTTCAATGTTTGAAGTAAATGAAGCTGCTGAAATTGTTACAGAACATATTGATGAAGATGCAAATATTATTTTTGGAGCAGTGGTAAATGATTCGTATACTGGAGAAGTAAAATGTACAGTAATAGCTACTGGTTTTGATGATGATTCTATTTTAGATGATACTCCATTGTTGCGAAAAACAAAAAAAACAGAATCAAAGGGAGTTCGGTCTTTGTCATTAAAATCTGATAAAAAATCAGTACAACAGTCTTTAGATGTTCAATCGAAACTTGATGAGACACAAAAATCAAATACTTCTTTTGATGATTTAGAAGTTCCTGCGTTTTTACGACGAAAGGTGTAATACGGTACAAAAAATTATTATGCAGAAAAAATACTGACAATATATTGCGGTATTTTTTTATTAATAAAAATTAATGGAATAGGAAGTATGAATATTTATTTGTCTATAGATAATATATTATGGTACTTTGCAGGTGCATATACTATTTTTTAAACAGAATATATGGAATATTCATTTTCAATAGAGGAAACAATTCCGTTTTTAGCATTTCGAAAATTAAAAGAAATTGCAGAAAAATCGGTAGGAGTGAGAAATGTGTTAGATTTGTCTCAGGGGGAACCGGGGTATGGATTTTCACCAAATGTGCGTTCTCGGCAATTTTTTTCTTTTCTTGCAATGCTTGATATTGCATTCAATAATCATAATGTAGATACAGAAAACAATTTGTTTTTTAAACGAAAAGAAAGTGATTTGTCAGAAATAGAAGCGTTAGTAGAAAAAGTTGCGTATGAAAAATATGCAACACATGTTGCAGAAGAATTAGTAAATGATTGGAAAGAATTTATTACAGAACTTGAGCGTATTTGTGATGCACAAAATCTCGGCTATTCGCGATTTGATATTTATTATGAGTTATTTAAATATTCAAATTTGATGGGTGGACGGTATCCGCAACCAGCAGGGCATCCATTGTTACAGGCTACTATGGCAGAAGAATATTCGAAATATTTAGGAATAAAAGTGAAAGCGCATGAATTGATTGGAATAATGGGAGCGTCGCATGGAATTGGGGCAACTTTTAAGGCTTTAGGAAGAGAGGGTATTAAGTATTTAAAACGTGGTCATACGGTTGTTATGACTTCTCCGGTATATGCACCGTATAATAATTTATTTGAAGAGAGAGGGGTTAATGTAGTATCTATTTCTGTTGATCCACAAACAGGAGAAATTGATGAAGATGATTTAAAGAAAGTGAAAAATTTAGAGAAAAAAGTACGAGCTATTATTTTAATTGATCCTAATAACCCTACAGGGTTTGCAAGTAGTGATACTTTTTTACGAGGAATTATTGATATAGCAGAAGAACATAATTCATTGATTATAACAGATAGTGTGTATCTTCGATTTTTTGATGATACACGAACAATTTGTCATTATCCAGAAGCACGAAAACGACTTATTCAAATAGATTCTCTTTCAAAAATTGAAAGAGCTACTGGGGTTCGGTCTGGAGATATTTATGTATCTGATGAAGCAAATGAATATATTACCAATAATATATTACAAAATTATTTTTTGAAAAAATATAAAAATATACGACATTTATTATTTTTAGCAAAATCTCCTGGTGGAAAAAATATTGGATTGTTTCAACATATTACAGGGATACCTGGTCCATCTGTTGCACTTTCTTTAGCTCATGTGATTCTTGGAAAAAAAGAAAGAGATGAGTATGTAAAGATGCTTCGAAAAAAAGTTACTATTTTTTATGAAACGTTAGGAATTCCATATAAGGGAAATAGTTATTATGGAATGGTGGATTTAGAAACAATTGAATCAGATTATTCGAAATCACGAGATATAGAGGCTGTAATGGAAGATATTGCCAAGTTGGGGGTAGTGGTAATGCCTGCAAATTTGTTTTTTTCTCGTTCTGATCGTCATAAAAAAAATAGAACACGGGTTATTCGTGTGAGTTTACCAAACTTATCATATGAAGGAACAAAAAAAGCAGCAGAAATTATTAAAGAAGTTGTCTCAAAATAGATATTTTACATACAAAAAAATAAAATTCAATAGAGATTTACAATAAAAAAGAATTTTTACCTTTTCATTTTTCAGTATTTGATATACTTTATTGTGAATTTATATAGATTATAATTATATATTACTATGTTTCGAACAAATACATGTGGAGAATTACGAATAGCAGATATAGGGAAAGAGGTTACTTTATCTGGTTGGGTATTTCATAGACGAGATCATGGAGGAATTATTTTTATTGATTTACGAGATCGATATGGCGTAACACAAATAGTATTTGATCCTGAGTCAAATGCAGAATCACATGGGATTGCAGATAAAGTTCGAAGCGAGTGGGTTTTAAAGGTTACAGGAATAGTTCGAGCACGAGGAGAAGGACTTACAAATGTAAATCTACAAACAGGTGAAATTGAAGTGTTGGTTACGGAAATAGAGGTATTAAATACTTCAAAGACTCCTCCATTTGAAATTTCAACGGAAAAAGATGTTAGAGAAGATTTACGGTTAGAGTATCGGTATTTAGATTTGCGTCGAGGGAAAATGCAAAAGAATATGAAGTTACGAAATGACATGACGCATGTTATTCGAAATTATTTTCATGGTAAGGGGTTTTTGGATATTGAAACTCCTATTATGGTAAAAGGAACACCAGAAGGTTCACGGGAATATCTTGTTCCATCTCGTCTTCATGCAGGTGATTTTTATGTTCTTCCTCAGTCTCCTCAGCAATTAAAACAAATGTGTATGGTAGGAGGGATTGATAAGTATTATCAAATTGCACGATGTTTTCGAGATGAGGATTTACGAGGAGATCGTCAGCCAGAGTTTACACAACTTGATTTAGAAATGAGTTTTGTAGAACAAGAAGATGTGATTCAAGTGGTAGAAGGAATGTTACATGAATTAACAGAAAAATGTGCTCCCCAGAAAGAATGGAAAAAATACTTAGTAAATAATCAATTTCGACGACTTACATGGCAAGAAGCAATGGAAAAGTATGGAAGTGATAAGCCAGATTTGCGTTTTGGAATGGAATTTGTAAATTTATCTGTTGAAGCAAAAGATTCTGGGTTTGGAATTTTTGAAAAATCAGAGTGTTTATTTGCGTTAAAAGCAGCAAAAGAAAATGGAGAGTTATCACGAAAAGATATTGATAATTTAACAAAACTCGCACAACAACATGGTGCAGGTGGGCTTGCTTGGTTAAGAGTCGGAGAAGAAAGTGGGCCTGTGGCTAAGAATTCAAATACAGAGTTTATTAATGCTGTTATAGAAAAAACCGCAGCAAAGGCAGGAGATGTTGTATTTTTTGGAGCAGGAGAGTTTATTGCATCAACTGAACCACTTGGAGCAGTTCGATCAGAGCTTGGAAATATGTTTCAGCTTAAAAATCCAAATGAATTTGCATTTGCATGGATTGTAGATTTTCCGATGTTTGAGAAGAAAGATGATGGATCTATTCAGTCTGCTCATCATCCTTTTACGCATCCACAAATAGAGGATTTAGATAAATTAGAATCTGATCCATTATCAGTAAAATCATATGCTTATGATGTTGTTATGAATGGAGTTGAGTTAGGTGGAGGGTCTGTACGGATTCATGATCCAGAAATGCAGGAGCGAATGTTTACAGCATTAGGGTTATCGAAAGAAGAAACAGAAATGAAGTTTGGACATATTATTAAAGCTTTTGAATATGGATGTCCTCCACATGCTGGGTGTGCATTAGGACTTGATAGGCTTGTTATGTTATGGGCAGATGAATCAACAATTCGAGAAGTGATTGCATTTCCGAAAGATCAAAATGCACGAGATTTAATGTTGCGAGCACCAGCACCGATGCCTGCAAAAGAATTAGCAGAACAAAATATTCAGGTATTAGAAGATTAATAATCCATGACTATGAAGAAAAAAGTTTGGATTACTGCATATGATGTTCCGTCTGCAACAGCTTCTTTGGAGGCTGGAGTGGATGGAATTTTAGTAGGAGATTCTTTAGGAATGACGGTATATGGGTTTCAGTCAACACGAGAAGTGACTGTTGATATAATGGAGAGACATTTTGAAGCAGTGTATAAAGTTTATACTTCTTTTTTAGATAAACATAATAATACAAAATTAGTATTAGATTTTCCATATGGAACAACAGAGAATATTGCTATAGCAATTGAAACAGCAGAACGATTTAAAAATGTAGGTGCTACATCGTTTAAGATAGAAGGAGGAAAAGAAAAACTTTCTATTATGTTAGAACTTCTTTCAAGAGGGTTTGAAATTGTTGGGCATTTAGGACTTACACCGCAAACTTCCGATTTAAAAGTGCATGCGAAAACTGAATCGGAACAAAATGAAATTTTAGAAACAATTAACGTTTTTGACGATATTGGGATAAAAAATATAGTTTTGGAATGTGTTCCGGCACATTTCGCACAGCGTGCTCAAGAAATATTTTCTGGAAATATAATAGGTATTGGAGCAGGTGGTGCTGTAAATGCACAGATTTTAGTTTTTGATGATGTTGTAGGAAGAACCTGTTCAGATTTTAAGCCAAAATTTTTACGACGATTTGGGGAAAACTTAAAAGAAAATATTGCTTCGATACAAAGCTATAAATCTGCAGTACAGAGTTGCAATGAAGAAAATGTGTTTCCGAGTAAGAAGGAGAGTTACTAATTTACTAATAATTTTATGTTTTTATCATTTGGAAAATATTGTGTTAAAAAGCCTAAAATTCCTTTATTTTTAGGTTTTATTATAATGGTTCTTGGGTTGTTATCTGTGTTTACAATTTCAAAAGAAAGTACACCATATATTGAATATGGAGTAGTGACTGTTACGACTGTTAATCCTGGTGTATCAGCAGAGGATATAGATAAAAGTATTACGCGAAAAATTGAAAATAAACTGAGTTTTGTTTCAGGAATAGATACAATGAAATCTACTTCTACTGAAGGAGTTTCAAATATTGTTCTAACGTTAGAAACAGATGTTCCTATTTATAAAGTGGTTTCAGATATTAGGAGTGCTGTAGATGATGCAAAAGCTGATTTACCATCAAATTTACCAAATGATCCACGTGTTTCAGAAATTGATTCTTCAAAAGAGAGACCATTTATGAAAGTAGCTTTAATAAGTAATGATGTGTCTATTGAAGAACTTTCTGAAATAGCAGAAAAGTTGAAATCAAAATTAGAAGATATTGTTGGAGTAGGAGATGTACAGATTTTGGGAAAGGTCGATACAGAGGTAAAAATTTTTTTAGATAAACAAAAAGTTGAATCGTTACATTTATCGTATAATCAAATAAAACATGCCATTTCGTTATCGGAAAGAAATATTTCGATGGGAACATTTATAAAAAATTCAAAGGAATATTCTTTAAAGTTTAAAGGGGAATCTGATTCTATAGAAGATTTAAAAAATATTGTTCTTGGGAAAGTTGGAACAATAGGACCAGATTTTTCTGCTCATTCTATATTCTTAAAAGATATTGCAACAATACAATTTGGACCAGAGAAAAATCCAACTATTACACGTTTTAATAAAAAACAAGGAATTGTTTTAAAAATATCTCCAAAATCAGGAAGTGATATTTTTGTTACGGAGCCAAAAGTTTATAGCGTATTGCAGAGATTTTTAGATAATTCAGAATATAAAGCAAATCATGTAGAGACGGTAGTGTTTAGTAAAGTAACTGATGTTATGAGAAAAGATTATTGGAATCTTTTTACCAGTTTTGTTTTTTCTATAGCAATAGTATTGATTTCTATTTTCTTTTTTATTGGAGTGAAAGAAGGAATTGTTGCGTCGTTAGTGATTCCTATTTCGTTTTTAGGAACAGTTTTTGTTTTAAATATGTTCGGCAGGACGATGAATTTCATGACCAATTTTGCCATGATTTTAGCACTTGGTATTTTAGTAGATACTGCTATTGTAATGGTTGAAGGGACGGTGCATTATATTAAAAAAGGATTTCATCCAAGAGATGCCGCGTTACAATCATTTATAGAATTTCGTTCACCGTTAGTTTCGGGAATGCTTACAACACTTATTGTTTTTTTACCATTATTTTTTCTTCCTGGCATAGTTGGAAAGTTTTTATCGTTTATTCCTATTACTGTTACAATCGTTTTAACGGTTGCATTGTTTGTTTCGTTATTTATTATTCCTGCAATATCTGCATTAGTCTTACGAAAAGAAGATCAATCACCTGAATATAAAAAGAGTATTTTTTATTCTCTTCGAGAAAGTATAAATAAAAAAATCAATACATGTATTGAGTGGTATGTTCGTTTATTACAAAAGATTTTAGTTTCGCCGATACGGAAATACGGAATATTTTTGTCTACTGTTTTGTTATTTATAGGAACATTGTTTTTGCCAACACAGTTTGAAATGTTTCCAACGAAAGATTCTGATAGAATTGCTATAAAATTACTGTTACCAGAGGGGACAGAATCAAAAAAAGTTATTGATACACTTCGAGTATTGCATATGGAAGATGTGTTAGAAAACTTACCAGAAACTTCTGTTTTTTCAGTAACTATTCATAAAAATATAGCAGAGATTGATTTAGAATTACAGCCTTTTAAAGATCGAGAAGAGAAAGGGTTGCGGACTTCTTCAGAGCTTGAAACCTTTCTTATAGAGAAGTTTCATATGAGGGATAAAGATATTATACTGCAAGTACAGAGAGAAAAAAAAGGACCAAAATCGTCTTTTCCTGTTGGTTTTAATATAAAAATTGCAGATTCTCATTTATTACAAGAGGGGAAAAATGTAACGAAAGAAGTAACGGCATTATTACAAACGATAGACGGAACACAGGGCGTTACAAATTCTCTTACAGAAATTCCTGGAGAATATGATTTTCTAATTGATAAAGAAAAAGCATTTTTACAGGGCATAAATCCTCTCGATATTCCATCAAGTATTCGTGGGATGGTATATGGTGATATTGTAGCGGTTTTCAAAAAACAAGGATTTTCTGATGATATAGATATTCGGTTAGCATTTAAAGAAACGCAGGTTTCTGATATACAAAAGATATTATCGATAGAAATTGCAAAGGGAGTAAAATTATCAGATATAGTAACAGTTCAAAAAAAATCTGGTATAGCAGAAATAACACGAGATGATGGTGATTTAGTATTTACTGTTTCTTCATTTTTAACGGAAACTGGAAATGCAGAAGAAGTTACAAAATCATTTTTTTCATTATTAAAGAGGAAAATTTCTTCTGGAGACTTTGTGCTTCCAAAAGGGATAACAATTGAAGATGCTTCAGAAAATAAAAATAATGAGGCAGTGATGAAAGCTATGATGAATGCATTTGTTCTCGCTATTTTAATGATATTTTTTGTTTTAGTTCTTCAATTTGAATCGTATACTCCGCCTCTTTTAATTTTACAGACGGTACTTTTTGCACAGATAGGAGTTGCAATTGGCTTGTATTTTACGGGAACAGAGAAGAGTATGTCGTATATGTTAGGTCTTATTTCTCTATCTGGAATAGTGGTAAATGATGCGATTATTCTTGTTGATAAGATTCGGAATAATGTTTTTTCTGGTACATTTTCTAATAAGATTGAGGCTATTTTAGATGCAGGAAAAACTCGATTTATACCTGTTGTTTTAACAACTTTGACGACTAGTGCAGGTATTTTCCCATTAATTTTTATTGATAGTTTTTGGGAAGGACTTGCCTATACTATTATTTTTGGATTATCTGTATCATCGTTTTTAACACTGTTTTTAATTCCTATTGGTTATATGTTGTTTCAAAAAAAATAATTTAAAATATATGTATTACTCCATAGAAGTTTTTTTTGTCTATATTATAGGGTTCATGCAATAATTCTTGTCTTTTTGCAAAAAAAATCTTTTAATTTGGTTTGGAATTTATTAAGATAAGAATAGAATGAATGGAATCGTTTGTGTTTTTTTATTATATTAGGTTTATGTCTACAGTTGTGAAACACTTTGAAGCTTCAGAGGAAAAGTTACAGGGACTCATTAAAGATTTTTTTCTTATTTTGTCTCAAACAGAGAAGCAAGTTATTACAAAACGATTTTCTTTAGATGATCAACCAAAACAAACATTAGAAAAAATAGGTCAGCATTTTGATGTAACACGGGAACGAATTCGACAAATAGAAAATAATGCTTTAAAAAAATTGCAACGGAATGTAATGAATTCTCATATTAGAAATATTACTGATGTTACACGTAGTATTCTCCAAGAATATGGAGGGGTTTTAGATTCTGATACGCTTGTTTCAAAAGCATTGATTGCTTTAAATAGTGATAGTTCCTATACGGCAAATGTTATTCGATTTGTTATTCGATTAGATAAAGAGATTTCTGAAGTACGAAGAGATAAGTATTTTGCTCCAATTTATCATTTTACTGCGATTCCGTTTTCACAAATTACGAAAACGTATAAAGCAGTACGAAAACGGTTACAAGAAAATAAAGATGTGATGTCTTTTGCAGCAATTTATAAAGATATTAAAGATTCTATAGAGGTTGGGAAGCTTACGATGGAAAGTATTGCAAAAGCTGCAATAGATATTCTTGTTGTTGACGAAGGTCGTATTGGTCTTTCAAAATGGAGACATATTAACCCAAAAAGTATTAAAGATAAGGCAATTTTAATTTTTCAAAAAGAAAAGAAACCACTTCATTTTATTGAGTTGGCAAATAAAATCTCTGAGTTTGGAAAGACACAAAAACATGTAACAGTGCAAGCGGTACATAATGATTTAATTCGATATAAGGATTTTGTTCTTGTTGGGCGAGGAGTATATGCATTAAGTGAATGGGGGATTCCAGCAGGAACAGTAATGGATATTATCGCAAAAGTGTTAAAGGAAAAAGGTCCATTAAAACGAAGAGAAATTATTGAAGAAGTAGAAAAATTACGAGATGTAAAAGAAAATACTATTTCTTTAAATCTTCAAAAATCACCGGCATTTGTTCGAGTTGGGCGTGCTGTTTATGATTTTGATGAATCTAAATGGGAAGAACCAGAAGGAGGACGAGGAAGAGCATATTTAAAAGGGAAAGAAAAAAAATAATGTTTTTGTATAAGTGGTGTTATATGGTACGGAAAAATAAGTTATATTATACGGTATAACTTATTTTTTTATATTTTGTTTTTTTGTAAATTTTTATATACTTCTTGTAATAGACTATTTCAATATTAGGATGCAAGTACCATTAAATGAGCGATTTTATATACATGGAGGAAAAGAATTATCTGGTTCAATAGAAATTCCTGGTTCAAAAAATGCTGCATTACCAATATTGGCAGCAACACTTGCAGTGAACGGTATTTCGCGTGTCACAAATATTCCTGATTTATCTGATACGCGTGGATTTATGGAAATTATGAAATCTATTGGTGCAAAAATAGAACAAGATAAAGAGAATAAAAGAAACTTTACTATTGATGCAAGAAATCTTACAGGAAATGGAAATGTTTCGGGGAGTTATATAGGAAAAATGCGTTCGAGTATAATGTTTTTAGCTCCTCTTTTAGTACGATTTGGAAGAGTTCGTATTCCATTTCCAGGAGGATGTGTGTTAGGGAAACGATCTGTTGATGTTCATTTGAGTGTATTTGAAGCGTTAGGTGCAAAGATTATAGAATCAGAAACACATATAGAGTTAGAGTTACAAGAGGACGAGAAAGGGAGTCGAAAAGGGTTTGTTGGGACACAATTTGTTATGCCTGAGCTTTCTGTTACAGCTACAGAAAATGCTTTAATCGCAATGGTATTTGCGAAAGGGGCTTCTCAGTTACGCCTTGCAGCTTCTGAGCCTCATGTACAAAATTTATGTGCATTTTTACAATCTGCAGGAGCAAAAATTTCTGGAGTAGGAAGTCATGCTCTTGAAATACAAGGAATAGAAAAAAATGAAAATATTGCGGCAGAAATAGAAGTCACATCAGATTATTTACAAGTAGGAACATATGTATTAGCAGGAATTTTAACAAATTCTGAAATTACGGTAAAAAATGTAGAAGTTTCTCATTTAGATTCTTTTATAGAACGGTTACGACAAACGGGTGCAAAATTTGAAGTATCAGAAACCGATAAAACGATTAAAACCATTAAGAGGGATCTTTCAAATCCACATGAAAAATTACGTGCAGTAGATATTCAGACAGGGGTATTTCCTAAATTTGCAACGGATTTACATCCACAATTTGCAGTGTTGCTGACACAATGTGAAGGTGTTTCTAAAATTCAAGAAACTCTTTTTGAGCGAAAGTTTGCATATTTACTTGAATTAGAAAAAATGGGAGCAGATGTAGAAATTCAAAATCCTCACGTATTTAAGGTAAAGGGGCCTACTGCATTTATTGGAACAACAGTGGCATCACAAGATATTCGAGCGGGAGCTGCCATGATTCTTGCTGCATTAGTTACAAATGGAGTTACGGAAATTACCAATATTTATTATATTCATAGAGGATATGAAGATATTGAAGGGAATTTACGAAAATTAGGGGCAGATATTAAAACAATTTCGTAACTTCTGTATTATCTCTTATCATTTATCCCTACATTTGGTAGAGTGTATAGGAAAAACAGAAAAATTATTTATTTACAAAATATACTATGAGTTATTACTCAAATCATAAAATCTATACATTAGAAATTGCGGGAAAAGAATATATGTTTGATTTTGGGAAATATGCTACTCTTTCTAATGGGTCATGTGTTGTTACATGTGGAGGAACATCTGTTTTAGTAACGGTTGTTATGTCTCAAACGGAAAGAGATATTGATTATTTTCCGTTGATGGTAAATTATCAAGAAAAATTATATGCATCAGGAATGATTAAAAGTTCTCGATTTGTAAAAAGAGAAACGCGTTCTTCTGATGATAAAATTCTTATTTCTCGAGTTATAGATCGTTCAATTCGTCCATTGTTTCCGAAACATTTACGAAACGATGTACAGGTAATGCTTACAACTCTTTCATATGATAGGGAAAATGAACATGATATTTGTGCGGCACTGGGAGCTTCAGTCGCACTCCATGTATCAAATGTTCCTTGGGGAGGACCAATTGCAATGCTTCGAGTAGGAATAGATAAACAAACGGGAAATTTTGTATTAAATCCAACTTTTGAAGAACGAAAGGTACAAGATTTGGATCTTATTGTATCTTCAACACAAGATGGAGTTGTTATGATTGAAGCTGGAGCAAATGAGGTATCAGAAGAAACGATGTTGTCAGCAATAGAGTTCGGTCAAAAAGAAGGAGCGAAAATTTGTCAATTTTTTGAAGATATTCGATCTGAAAGAGGACAAGAAAAAATGTTTCTTGAAGATGTACAACACGATACAGAATTAGAAGAATTTATACGACAAGAGTGTTCTGATGCATACAAAAATGCGTTATTAACAATTCCTGGAAAGTTACAAAGAGTCGCAGAAAAAACTGCTATTACTGAGAATGCAAAAGAAAAAGCGTTACAATCTGGGAAATTTGATGAAGATCGAATAGAAGAACAGTTTCAAATAGTTGCTGATTTAGTATGGAAAAATATTTTACGAACTGCAATTTTACAAGACGAAAATCGAATTGCTGGTCGAAAACTAGATGAAGTTCGTCCTATTCATGGAGAAAAAAATATGTTTGAAAGAACACATGGATCTGCGTTATTTCAACGAGGAGAAACACAATGTGTTTCTATTGTAACACTTGCATCTCCATCACAGGGATTAGTTGTTGAAGGAATAGAAGGGGAAGAAGTTCGACATTATTTTCATCATTATAATTTTCCTCCTTTTTCTGTTGCATCATGTTCGCATCGGTTAATGACAGGAAATAGAGAAATTGGACACGGAGCATTAGCGGAAAGGGCATTGCGTCCTGTTATTCCTTCTCAAGAAGAGTTTGGGTATACAATTCGAGTTGTTTCAGAAATTTTAATGTCGAATGGGTCTTCTTCTATGGCAGCAACATGTGGTTCTACAATGGCATTGATGGCTGCAGGAGTTCCTATTAAAAGACCTGTTTCAGGGATAGCAATGGGATTAGTGACTGCAGAAGATGGTTCGTGTTATAAAGTTTTGTCTGATATTCAAGATGATGAAGATTTTGTTGGAGATATGGATTTTAAGGTAACAGGAACAACAAAAGGAATTACGGCAATTCAAATGGATATTAAGTTAAAAAAGATTGATTTAGAGGTATTTAAACAGGCATTATCACAAGCAAAGAAGGGACGAGAACATATTTTGAATGAGATGTTGAAAGTTGTTCCAACAGTAGAAGATCATTTATCTCATTATGCTCCGAAAATTTTAACGGTACAAATTTCTCCAGATCTTATTGGAAAAGTTATTGGAAGAGGTGGTGAAATTATTCAAAAACTTACAGAAGATAGTGGATGTGAAATTAATATTAGTGAAGATGGTTTGGTAACAGTCGCATCTGTAGGAGAAGGAAATATAAAAGTTCTTGAAAAAACAGTAGAAATTATTAAAATGCTTGCATTTGAACCAAAAGTAGGAGAAACATATACAGCAAAAGTCGCACGGGTAGAATCCTATGGAGTTTTTGTGGATATTACTTCGACGGTTGGAGGACTTGTTCACGTATCAAAAGTTGCAGATACACGAGTAGAAAATGTTTCAGATATATTATCTGTAGGGGATAGTGTTCGGGTAAAACTTATAGATATTGATGATAAGGGACGATTAAATTTTTCTATTAAAGATGCAGATTAGTTAATACGAACATGTGAATATGTGTAATAAAAAACAGATATACTTTTTATATCTGTTTTTTTGTGTGTTAATAATCATTTTGAGGATTTTTTTCACGAAATCGCATTTTTGCTTTATCAAATATAAGGACACATTCTCCTATTTCACCATTTCGATGTTTTCGAATTAAGAGTTCTGTTTCACCAGGTTTATCTGTATCCTTATTATAGTATTCATCTCTATATAACATGATAGCAACATCAGCATCTTGTTCAATAGCACCTGAATCTCGTAAGTCTGAAAGCATTGGGCGTTTATCGTTTCGAGATTCTACACCTCGAGAGAGTTGCGATAATGCTATTATAGGAATATGAAGTTCTCTGGCTAATGCTTTTAAACTCCGAGAAATTTCGGCAATTTCTAAGACTCGATTTCCAGATAATTTGGGATCGCCTGTGGACATTAATTGTAAGTAATCAATAATAATCATGTCTAATCCATGTTCCATTTGTAGTCGTCGTGCTTTTGCTCGTAATGCAGAAATACTTGATTCAACGGTATCATCAATATAAATAGGCATTTTAGAAAGTTTATCCATTGCTGGCCCCATACGCATAAATTCATCATCAGATAATTGTCCTTTTTGTAATTTATATGAATTAACTTGTAAAACATTGGCAAACATTCTATCAACGAGTTGTTCTTTTGACATTTCAAGAGAGAAGATACCAATTGATTTCCCGTATATATCAGCTGCATTTATTGCAGTTGCTAACGCAAATCCTGTTTTCCCCATAGAAGGTCGTGCTGCTAATATAATTAAATCAGAAGGTTGAAATCCGCCAAGTATTTTATCTAAATTATCAAATCCTGATTTTACTCCAATATCTAAATCTTCATCGTCGTTATCATGGCGTTCGGAAAAAATTTCAAATCGTCCAGATAAAATTTCATTTATTGGTACAAATTTATTTCTTAAAAATGTTTGTGAAATAGCAAAAACTTCTTTTTCACTTTGTTCCAGTAATTTTTCGATATCTTCGTCCTCATCATATCCAAATGAAGTAATTTTTTGTCCAGCATGTACCATTTTTCTGAGTGTGGATTTTTGTTTTACAATATTGGCGTATTCTAAAATATTTATAGCAGATGGGACTATGGTCATTAGTTCTGCTAAAAAACTTACCCCACCGATATTATCAAGGAGGTCTTTTTTCTTTAACTCTTCTGGAACAGTAATTAAATCTATTGGTTTTCGGAGATTTGATAAATGTAAAATAGTTTCATAAATATCTTTGTTTCCTTGTGAATAAAAATCATCCACTTGTAGAAAATCAGAAATTTTCATAAGAGCATTTGGATCTACTAATAACGCTCCTAATACAGAATGTTCTGCATCAAGTGAGTGTGGAGGAATTTTATGGGTGATAGTCATGAGTACTGTATAATAAAAGATCGTTTGTATAATATATGATTTGGTTATTTTCCTCTAGAAAATATTATGTAAAAATTTTATTCTAGTATTCGATAGTTTTTAATAATATATGAAAAAAATAAAGGAAAAACAGGTAATGATACAAGGAAGAAGAATTTCGTATTATGAGGTGGGAGAAGAGAAGAGGAATGAAACAATAACACTCTTTTTACATGGATGGGGAAGTAATAAAGAATCTTTTCTTTCATTTTTTTCGTTACGAAACAAGAGTATAGCTCTTGATTTCCCCGCATTTGGGAAAAGTGTATCTCTTGAGAAAGTGTTTACTTTACATGATTATGCTGTATTTTTAAAAGATTTTATAGAAAAAGTTATACAAGAAAAAAAGAAGAGTACTAATACGAATCTACCATCTGTAGAGTTTGTGGTACATAGTTTCGGAGGACGAGTGTTGTTGAAGTATTTAGAAAATTGTAAGGAAACAATTTCATATAATATACAAAGTATTATTTGTATGGGAGTTCCGTTTTATAGAACACTTACGCTATTCCAAAAAACACAACTCAGAGTGTCTCAATTTTTAGAAAAAAAGAAATATACGCGTTTTATAAAGCGTATTATTTCTTCTTTTTATAGAGTTTTTTTTCATAATACCAATTCTGATTATAGTGTGTTAGATGGAGAAATAATGAAAAAAACATTTCAAAATATTGTAAATGAAGATATTTCTGCATATCTCGAAGTACTAAAACCGTATGAATCAAATATGAAATGTATTTGGGGAGAAAACGATATGGTAACTCCAGTATCGTATGCACAAAACATACAGAAAATGTATCCAAAAATTGAATTATGTATTATTCCAAATGCTGGACATTTTCCATGGATAGATAATTTTGATGCAGTAAAAAAACATTTTTAGGTTGCTTTTATTTTTTTCTTTATCCTAAAAGTTTTCCAATATCTATAATGGTAATCCAAATAAGAAATGCAAAGAGCAAAATGAGTCCAATTCCGTTGATATACATTTCTAGTGTTTGAGGGAGTTTTGTAGGAAACGTATATGGGAGTTTTAATATTTTTGTTGCAATATATCGAAAGATTAAAAAAACCGCTTCTATAAGAAGAAATAGAAATCGTCCACCATCTAGTCCAGGAAATGGCATGATGTTTAGTACCGCTAAAGAAAGAGATAAAGTTGCTGTAAATAATACTAATTGGAGAAATGTTCCATGTTCTACAATCGTATCTGTGACACTTGCTATGGCAACGGGACCTCCAATTCCTTCTGGTATCTCATGTTTTGTTGTAAGACTATTTACAAGATTTATAAGAGAATCTATAGAACTTTTCATAATAACCAATGATTCTGTAAAACTTTTCTTACTGGCATCAAGAAATCCGTATTGTTCTTCTTTTATTTTAAATTGTGGAACAATTCCAAAAAGTCCATTTTCATTTGGTGTTACATCTATTTCTTTTGTGTCATTTTCTCGTAAAACAGTAAAGTGAGCAGGATGTTTTTTTTCAGCATCTTGTTTTAATACAGATAAGAAATCTTCGTATGAAGTAATGTTTTTTCCGTCAATAGTTAAGATAGTATCTTTTGTATGTAATTCAGAAGAGGATGCTGGCATATTTTCAATTAATTTCCCAATTTGAATACTTCCATATCCACTTTCTGGGACTTGTACTCCTGTCATAAAACTTACGGTAAGAAGTCCCCAACCGAGTAAAAAGTTCATAATAACTCCACCACAAATAACGAGCATTCTCCAGAGTAATGGTCTATTATGAAATGCTCGAGGATGTTCTGAATTCCCATTCTCTCCTTCCATTCGAACAAACCCTCCAAATGGGATTGCATTGATAGTCCATTCCATTTCTTCTGTTCCATCTGTTGTATTTCGTGATGTTTTTTTTCCAAAAATTTTAGGAGGCATTCCAAATCCAAATTCTAAAACTTTTACTTTTGCAGCTCTTGCTGCCCAGAAGTGTCCAAATTCATGAAGAATAATGAGAATTCCAAAAATAACTAAAAATGTAAAGACACTAAGAAGTATAGATCCAGTAGACTGGAAAAGTTCCATAAGACGAGTCATATTAAATAATGTAAAGAGTTTTGGTTTATGTTTTATTGTATATGGTAGTACACATAAAGTAAGAACATTATATCATTTTTTATTATCAATTTAAATAAAATTATTATGAAATTTCTTTCTTGAATATTGGAGAGAAATATGATAGTATTTCAAGATTGGTACAGAGTAAAACAAAATAAATAAAAAATTGTAATGGCACAAATATATAACATACTTGGCAGATTTATACATGCAGTTATTGTATTTATTGGAGTATATGGTATGTTTTTTTGGGGTTCTGCGACAAGTGCAATATTATATGGATCGGATTATGGGGGAGGATTTGATCCTATTTTTAAAAATGGACATGGTATTGAAGGAGGTGCAGAAGAACTTGGAATACATATAGATCAGAGTAATACAGGAATAGCGGAAGATGGAAGTTTAATGGATTCTGTTATTTTTGCTATTAAATATATTTTAATTTTTGCAGGAGTTATTGCAATTCTTGTATTTTTATATGCTGGGTTTCGGTATATTTTTAGTTTTGGAGATGATGTTGATGGTGCAAAAGAGGCAATGATAAATGCAGTTATTGGTATTGTTATTATTTTATTTTCTTGGATAATTATTCAATTTCTTATTAGTTTTGATTTGTAATATTTATGAAATTTATAACAAATATTGTTGGAAGGTTTCGACGGTTTCTTGAGAAAGATACTTTTAAATTAGGTATTTTATTCTTTGTAGTATTTGTGGGGAGTTTTTCGATGGTGAGAGTCCTTAATGTGGCAGATTTATTTGGAAGTGGAACGAGTGATCCTGTTTTTGAGGGAGAAGGGCTTCAAGGTGGGGCTCATCTTGTACAGGAGAAAATAGAAGGAAGTGATTTAGGAATTGCTGAGGAAGGATCTTTAATGGATACGATTTTATTTGTTATAAAATATCTTTTGATTTTCGCAGGAGTAATTGCACTTTTTGCATTTTTATACGCTGGGTTTCGGTATATAACAAGTTTTGGATCTGATGTCGATGGTGCAAAAGAGGCAATGATAAATGCCGCAATAGGTATTTTAATTATTTTATTTTCTTGGGTAATAATTAATTTTCTTATTACATTTAATTTATAATAAACAGACTCAATACAAATAATTTTTCTCTAATAAATAATAAATATATATAC
>JALUEA010000019.1 GCA_027053135.1 Candidatus Altimarinota bacterium | reverse complement strand
TATTTTTTACAGGAGTGGAAATTTCTTTTAGGTAAAAATGTTTATTTATTATATTTTTTATTTGTAGTTATGCCAACTATCAATCAGTTGATTAGAAAAGGAAGAAAGAAGAATATTAAAAAGTCTAAATCTCCAGCACTACAGGTTACATTTAATTCTCTTAAAGTAAAGACTGTTAAATTGAATAGGGGAGCGCCTCAAAAACGAGGTGTGTGTGTGAAAGTTACAACAATGACTCCTAAAAAACCAAACTCTGCCGTTCGTAAAGTAGCTCGAGTGCGACTTACAAATGGTTTTGAAGTGAATGCATATATTGGGGGAGAAGGACATAATCTTCAGGAGCATTCAGTTGTTTTAATTCGAGGAGGACGAGTAAAAGATCTTCCAGGGGTTCGATATCATATTGTTCGTGGTGTTCTTGATTTAGAAGGAGTAAAAGATCGAAAACAAGGACGATCAAAATATGGGACTCGAAAGGCTTAATTATTATTATTTATATTTGTTATGAATTCACAAAAATATGCAAAATTTGTAGATGAGAAATCATCTCCATTAATTGAAAAATTTATTAATGTCTTGATGCGAGGAGGAAAAAAGACTGTTGCACGAAAAGTTTTCTCTGATATGTTAAAACTTATTACAAAAGCAGATGATAAAAAACCTGCAGAAGATATTTTTACGCTTGCTATTGAAAATATTAAACCGCGAGTTGAGGTAAAAGCAAAACGAGTAGGTGGGTCAGTATATCAAATTCCTGTAGAAGTTGCTCCTAAACGGCAACAAACACTTGCAATCCGATGGTTACTTGCAAATTGTCGAAAAGGGTCTGGAAAATCTATGGCTGCGAAGTTAGCATCGGAGGTGTTAGCAGCTGCGAAAAATGAAGGAGCTTCAATTAAGAAGAAAGAAGATGTACAAAAAATGGCTGAGGCAAATAAAGCATACGCTCATCTTGCTCGGTATTAGTTATATTTGTTTTTATAGAGGAAAATAAGATACATATTTGTATCTTATTTTTTTATATTCTATATTCTTTTTGTATTACATTTGATACACTTTTAAAGAAAAAGAAACACTGAGAGTGTTTCTTGTTTTTTTTGTAGTTTATTGATGCGTTTATGGTATTGTCGCAAGAGTTATCGAAAGGGATATGGAATTTTTTCCCTACCATTAAAACACTTATGCCGTCAAAGAAAAAACGATTTTTTTCTGTATATGGTCTTGGAAATATTTCATCAAAATCGTTTTTTATAGCAGATTATATACGGAGGTATGCGCCACAGCATCTTTTTTATATTGTGGAACACGAGAGTGAGATTATTGAGTATGCGGCGTTGTTTTCGTCATTTTTGTATGGAGAGTATACAACATGGCATTTTAGTATTTCTTCAGGAGAAAAAGAATATGAATTACAGAAGTTTTTGTTTGCCAATAGAGTTGGAGAGAAAGAAAAAACGATATTTATTCTTTCACGATCGCAGGCAATGGATTTGTATCCACATGCGGTATCGTTATCTCATAAAAAATTTGTTTTGCAAAAATCGCATGCTGTAACGCATTCTGTTATTCTCAAAAAACTTGAAACTGCTGGGTATAAACATTCCTATTCTCAAAGGTATTTAGAGGAGGGAGAATTTATTACGAAAGGAGAGCAGGTGATTATTTTCCCTTTGGGGGCAAAAAGTGAAATTATTATTACGTTTTCTTTTGATACTATTGAAAAAATAGAGCGTATTGATTCTCTTGAAGCAATGAATGTTGTTGAAGAAATTAAGGAGTATACAGTGTATGGCGTTGGAAACGAAGAGTGTAATGGAGGAATTGAAACTCTAATAACGGCAAAAGATTTATTATTTGTAGAGGAGTTTTTTGATTTAGAAGAAGAAGTACAAAAGCGTTTATTAAATACTTCAGCAAAAATTATTGAAAATTCTGTATTTCCACTTTCTCAAGGAGAGAGTTTACATTTACGATTTTTGTCATTGTTTAAATTTTATACAATTGCAGATTTTTTAAATGATTTACGTGAGAAAATTAATACGGGGTGGAAAATTCTTTTTGTTACCAAGCGTTTTCAGGAAATAAAAACAATTTTTTTAGAAGAGGGTATTCCATTTTCATCGTATTTTGATTCTCTTGCTCCTATTGCATTAGTTGATGGAGAAGATGCTGAATTTATTCCATCTTCATTTCAAAATCCTGAAGAGAAAATATTATTTTTAACGGATAGAGAGGTTTTTCAGATAAAAACACAGTATAAACGTGTCGAAAATAATCAGGATATGAATGATTTTCTTTCGAGTTTGCAAGTAGGAGATTTCGTAGTACATGCGGATCATGGAATTGGAAAGTTTTTAGGAATTTCTGAACAAGAAATTTCTGGAATTACACGAGAGTATTTAGAAATAGAATATTTGCAGAATGATAGGCTTTTTGTTCCTATTGAGTATTGTGATAAAATTTCTCGTTATTTTATTTCAGAAGATAATCCTCCTAAATTAACACGGTTAGGAGGAAAAGAGTGGGTAAAATCGCAGTTAAAAGCAAAGAAAGAAACAGAAGAAATGGCAAAAGAATTGTTAGCGTTATATGCACAGCGAGAAAAAGCACATGCGTATCAGTGTAGAGAAGATTCTGAACGAATGAGGCAGTTTGAGGAGGCGTTTAAGTATACTCCTACTCCAGGACAGCTTGCTGCTATTCGAGATATTAAGAAAGATTTAGAAGGGGAAAAACCTATGGATAGGTTGGTTTGTGGAGATGTTGGTTTTGGAAAAACAGAGGTTGCAATGCGTGCTGCATTTAAAGTAGTAGAAAATGGATTACAAGTAGCACTTATTGCTCCAATTACTATTTTAGTAGATCAGCATTATAAAAGTTTTATATCGAGAATGAAGGATTTTGGTGTAGTGGTAGAAGAGATTTCGCGATTTAAAACTCAAAAAGAGCAAAAGCGGATTTTGGATCGAGTAAAAGCAGGCGAGGTTGATATTTTAATTGGAACGCATCGGGTATTATCATCAGATGTAGTATTTCATAATTTGGGATTATTAATTATAGATGAAGAACAACGATTTGGAGTTGCTCAAAAAGAAAAAATTAAAAATATAAAAAAAGGAGTGCATATTTTGACAATGACAGCAACACCAATTCCGCGAACATTAAATTTAGCATTACATAATTTGCGAGATATTTCGACTATTACGACTCCGCCTCCTGGAAGGCTTCCTATTGTAACAGAAGTTAGAAAGTTTTCTGACGCACTTATTAAAGAGGTTATTGAAAAAGAATTATTACGGAAAGGGCAAGTTTATTTTTTACACAATAGAGTAGAGACGATAGATTCTATGGCTGATAAATTGCAAATCCTTGTTCCACATGCGACATTTGGTGTTGCACATGGGCAAATGAAGTCGCAGGATCTTGAAAAGAAAATAGAAAGTTTTAAGTCGGGAAAATTTGATGTATTGATTTCATCGACTATTATTGAAAATGGTATAGATTTGCCCAATGCTAATACTATGATTATAAATAATGCCGATAGATTTGGCTTGTCTCAGTTGTATCAATTGCGTGGAAGGATTGGAAGAAGTAATCGTCAAGCTTATGCTTATTTATTGTATAATCAAGAAAAATTACCAATGGATTCAAAGAAGCGATTGCGTGCTATTGTAGAAGCTTCGGAATTAGGGAGTGGGTTTCAGTTATCAATGAGAGATTTAGAAATTCGTGGAGCTGGAGATGTTTTAGGAGTGTCTCAAAGTGGAGCGGTAAATTCTGTTGGGGTAAATCATTTTCTAAAATTATTACAAAAAGAAATTAAGAAGTTAGAAAAACAAACGAAGGGTGATCAAATAAAAAAAGAGTTTCAAACGCAGAATAAGGAAAATGAAGTATATAGTGATGATGTACAAATAGATATTGCATTAAGTGCTTTTATTCCAAGTTTTTTTATTCCAAATGCACAAGAAAAAATACTGGTATATCAACGTTTTGCATCTGTGGAAACAGTGAAAAGTTTATATGCATTATCGGAAGAGCTTTCAGAAGAATATGGGAAATTACCAGTAGAGGTTCGAAATTTAGTAAAGATTTTAGAAATTAAAATTTTAGCAAAAGAGGCCTTTGTTACAGCGGTAAAATATAAAGGAGAGAAGATTGAGCTTTATTTGTCACAATATGTAACGGCAAAAGAAATTATGCAATTACTTGATGTTCAGCCATATTGGACTATTTCTGGAAGTATTTTAAAATTAATGCTGAAGCAAGGTAGTAAAGATGGCATTCTGATAATAAAGCAAGCGTTACAGTCTTTGAAAAAACAGGAGAATTAACAAGGTGAAGAAGGAGTGGCTATGAAAAATTATAATTTAAATCTATATTATGTTTACATTGGAGCATCAAGACGGAAAAGCACGAGTTGGAATTGTTTATACACCGCATGGAGAGATACAAACTCCTGTATTTATGCCTGTTGCAACTCGAGGAGCAATGAAGGGGGCAGTAGGGTTTGATGAATTAGAACGGTTAGGAGCACAAATTTCTTTAGGAAATACATATCATTTACATTTGAAGCCAGGTTCTTCGTTGATACAAAGAATGGGAGGGTTGCATTATTGGGAGCGGTGGGATAAACCAATTTTAACTGATTCTGGGGGATTTCAAGTGTTTTCTATTCAAGATAAAAAAATTACTGATGATGGAGTTTGGTTTCATTCTCATATAGATGGAGCATTATTTTATTTAGATGCAGAAACCTCTATGCAAATTCAAATAGAATTGGGGTCAGATATAGTAATGGCATTTGATGAATGTCCTCCAAATGTTCCTGATTTTTGTGCAATAGAAAAAGCGGTAAATAAAACAACAGCATGGGCAAAACGGTCGTTAGATTATTTCTCAAAGCGATATAATCTTCGTCATTCAACAATACAGAGACCGCAAATTTTTGGAATTATACAAGGAGGATCGTTTTCTGAATTGCGATATAGAAGTTTGTGTGAGATTACATCTATGCCTTTTGATGGATTCGCAATGGGGGGATTAGCAGTTGGAGAACCACCACAAGAGATGTACAAAGTTTTAGATACTATTGTAGAACATATGCCGAAAAATAAACCTCGGTATTTAATGGGGGTTGGGACTCCTATTGATTTATTAGAAGCTATTGAAAGAGGAATTGATATGTTTGATTGTGTTCTTCCAGCACGAAATGCTCGACATGGAAGTATTTTTACAAGAGATGGGGTTATAAAACTGAAAAATGCACAATTTGCAGAAGATTCACAAGTATTAGATCCAGAATGTTCTTGCGAAGTTTGTAAGGAAAAACAATGTACAAGAAGTTATATTCGTTCTTTATTAAAAGTAGGAGAGCATTTAGGGCAAAAATATGCTACAATTCATAATTTGTTTTTTTATCATGAGTTGATGAGGAATGCACGAAATGCAATTATGCAGAATAAATACTCTGAATTTAAAAAGAATTTTCTAGATCGGTATGTATCTCGTTCTGTGTAAATACAAGGTGTGTTGTTATTTTTGGTATTGTATAGAGTGTGAGAATGAAGATTTTTCTTGTTGTAAAAATAAAGAGAAAAGAGGAGTAAGGAGATGAAATATGGAGATAGAATGCGTTAACGCTTTTTTATATTGTGGAGCGCATTTTTTTGTATATTACAATATTTTTATAAAAATACAAATAAGTGTTGCAATTATTGCAAAATAGTTGTAAAATATTATGATATTGCAATAATTGTAAAAAAT
>JALUEA010000018.1 GCA_027053135.1 Candidatus Altimarinota bacterium | reverse complement strand
CTATTACTAGTAAAAAAGTTCTTGATGCGGTGATACATAAAAGAGTTGATTATGGTGTATTTGCAGTGTTTTCTTCACGACAGGGGATTGTGACAGAAACAGAAGAGGCAATGAAAGAATTGTCATCAGAAGAAAAAAAATTATATAAAAAAATTGATGAAGTAACACTTCAGCTTGATCATGCTCTTTTACAAAAAAAAGGAGCATCTTTTGATTATAATAAACCGTTACGAATTTATTCTCATAAGCAGGCATTGAAAGAACATGAAAAATATATACGAGAACAATTTTCAATGTTTCCAGATGTATTATTGATACCAGAGGTTGATACAGCGCTTGCGGCAGAATATTTATCACAGGATAAATATCCGAAAAATTCGTTTGTTATTGCACCTATAATATGTGAACAATTATATAATTTACATGCTTTTGAACCAGATCTTCCGAGTAATAAAGGGTATGAAACGACTTTTTATCTTATTACCCACGTTTCGTAATATTTTTTGTATTAAATGGTATAGAAGAGGATTATTGTACGATTGTTCCAATTATTTCACCTCGTAATACTTTGGCTATATTTCCTTTTTGTGATCCATCAAATATTTGTATTGGGAGTTTATTTTCATTACAGAGTGCAAATGCTGCGGTATCCATTACTTGTAATTGTTGAGCAATAACTTCTTGAAAAGAAACGGTTGTATATTTTTGCGCATTTGGGTTTTTTCGTGGATCGCTATCATATACTCCATCAATAGTTGTTGCTTTTGCATACATAGTAGCTTTTATTTCTATTGCACGTAATGCTGATGCAGAATCAGTGGTAAAAAATGGGTTTCCAGTTCCTCCACAAAAAAAACAAATTTTCCCTTCTTGAAATGCTTTTTCTACTTTTTCTAGAGTAAATTCTTCACAAAAACTTGGCATTGATCGAGCTGAAAAAACAGCAGTTTTAATAGAAAAAGTTTCTAAAAATGCAGAAAATGATAACGCATTCATAACAGTTGCAAGCATTCCAATATGGTCAGATTTTCCACGAAACAGTCCAAGATCTTCGTTATCTCGTCCACGCCAAAAATTTCCTCCTCCTAAAACAATTCCTATTTCAGATATTTTATATGCTTCTTCTAGTTCATTTTTAAGAGCAAGCATTGCTGGTTTATCGATAAATTTTCCATTCGTCGACAACATTTCTCCAGAGATTTTTAGTAAAATTCTTTTTTTCATAAGTATAGTCTTTATATTCGAATACTTTTTTTTCCTTCTCGTTGATATTCAATTACTTCTACAAATTCTATCGTATCATATGTAGAGGTATTTTTTTGTTGATTATTATTGAGAGTATGATCTTGTAAAATAATATATTTCTTTTTTCGATAGTCTAAAAAATCACCAATTTCAATAGTATGTTTTGAAAAAGTATTTTGAAGTTTTTCTTTATATTTTTTTAGTAATTGTGCATGTATATC
>JALUEA010000017.1 GCA_027053135.1 Candidatus Altimarinota bacterium | reverse complement strand
ATACTTTTCCAACAATACAAATCACCTTTTTTGCCCCTAATACAAAACACTGCTCTGCAATAATCCTTCCTGTTTCCCCTGATGAAAAATTTCCAATAAAACGAACAGGATCAATTTTTTCTTGCGTTCCTCCAAGAGTAATAAGAACCGCTTTTCCCTCTAAAGAATTTCGATTTTGATATTTCTCAATTGCTTTCTCACAATACAACCGTATTGTTTGCAAAGATGCCATTTTACCAATACCTTCATCTCCACAGGCAAGTCGTCCTGATTGCTGTGGAGGGATAATAGTAACTTGAGAATAAAACGTTTTTATACGCTGAATATTATTTTGAACAACAGGATTGTTCCACATATTTGTATTCATTGCAGGACACAACACCACTGGTTTGGTATTCGCAAGCATCATACTTAATAAAAAATCTGGAGCCATTCCATATGCAAAATGTGCTAAAAAATTAGCTGACATAGGAAGAACTACAACTGCTTCAATATTTTTCGTACACTCAATATGTGCAAAAATTTCAGCAGTATTTTTTTGATTATAATTTTCTTTTATTTTATTCTTCGTATCTCTCTGTGAAAAATGAAATATATCAGGACCTAACACAGGATATCCCGAAAGTGCTTCTAAAGCGATACGAGAAACGAATTTTTCTCCACCAGTACTTACCACACATTGCACTTCATATCCATCATGTTGAAACATACGAATAGCATCATACGCTTTAACAGCCGCAATAGAACCAGTAATAGCCAATAATATTTTTTTAGGATTTTTCATATTATTATTGTAGCATAGTTTTTGTATCTGCTACACTTAATATACAATACCATTACATACCGCTATGGATATTTTACATATTTTTCTTTCAATACTACATACTATCACTCTTCTTTTCCACGAACACCCTTTCGCACAAACTATTGGATTCTTCGGATTTGGTATGTCGTTACTTACCTTTTTAAGTAATAACAACGAAAAATTTATGATCCGAATGACAATTGCTTCATTTATTTGGGCAATTCATTTTTTACTCCTCAATGCACTTTCTGCTGGATTTTTAAATGCTATTGATGTTATTAAAAACCTTTTGGCTATCAAATACCCCTTTAATAAAAAAATATCAAGTGTAATTGTACTGCTGTATATTTGTATTGGATGGTACTTATATACATTTGTTGATAC
Source organism: Candidatus Altimarinota bacterium (assembly GCA_027053135.1). Classification (GTDB taxonomy): domain Bacteria; phylum Patescibacteriota; class Gracilibacteria; order CAIRYL01; family CAIRYL01; genus SZUA-1403. Next base: position 17,714 of record JALUEA010000017.1, on the reverse strand, counting down.
TGGAACACCATCAGAAAAACTGCTTAATTTACTTCCTGTTGGGGCATCGATTCTCAGTACTATCATTCTATTCACCCTCAAAGGCGTTTGGATGAGAATTGCTTTCACAACACTTCTCCTCGCATGGTTTACATATAATCTTTCACATGGATCAATTGGAGGGGCTTTAACCGATTTTGTATTATTTATTACCGGAATATACGGAATATATACAATGAAAAACATATAAATTCATTCTTTCTTTTTCCTAACACACCTCACATGAAATTATTTACCGATACTGATCTCCAACAACAACCAGAGGAAATCAAAAAAAAAATAGAAAAACTCAAAACAAAAATTCTGTATTATCAAAAAGAATATTATGAAAATAATACTTCAAAAATTTCAGATACAGAATTTGATGCCCTTTTTCATGAACTCAAACATTTAGAACTCCAATACCCAAAATTTATAACTCCTGACTCTCCTACCCAAAAAATTTATAATACAACACAAACAAAACTAACGAAAACAAAACATTTAGTCCCAATGATTTCCCTTGAAAACGCATTTCATGAAAAAGACCTCTCAGATTGGGAAGAACGATTTATAAAAATTTTAGAAAAATCTCATATTAATTTTTATAAAGACCCGCAAGAAATTAAATATATTGTAGAACCAAAATTTGATGGACTTGGAATTTCTTGTGTATACAAAAATGGGAAATTTATCCGAGCTGTAACACGAGGAAACGGAGAAGAAGGAGAAAATGTTTCTCTCAATATGCAAACACTTGAAGACCATAAAAATACAATCCCTTCCATAACACCCCACACCAACTCTCTCTTTGAAATACGAGGCGAAATTGTAATGAAAAAATCTATTTTTAAAGAATTAAATACAAAACTCTCAGCAGAAAACAAAAAACAATTTTCTACACCACGAAACGCCGCCTCTGGAAGCCTCAGACAACTTGATGCAACTATTACAAAACAACGAAAATTATCCGTATTCTTTTACGAAACACCTCTTAAAGAAACTCAAAATTATTTTACCACATACGATAAGACCCTCTCATTTTTTGAGAAACACCATATTCCATATTGCAAACACTACTATACATGCCAAACACTCTCAGAAGTCCTAAGGGCCATAAAAAAAATTGAAAAACTACGAGAAAACTTTGATTTTGATATTGATGGAGCTGTTATTAAAATCAACAACTATCACTTACGAGAAATAATTGGATCAACAGGACATCACCCACGATGGGCTATTGCCTGGAAATTTCCAGCCATACAAGTGCAAACACAATTACAGCATATAGAATGGCAAGTAGGACGAACAGGAGTGCTTACTCCCGTAGCACATCTTCAAGAAGTCGTAATTGATGGAGTAAAAGTGAATCGTGCAACACTCCATAATATGGATTATATCAAAGAAAAAAAATTAAATATTCACGATACCGTTTTACTCGAACGATCAGGAGATGTTATCCCAAAAATCATCAAAAGTATTACTGCAGAACAAAAAGAACAATACCAGTCTCCACACACCGTGTTCTCTCATATTCCTCTTCCTACAACATGCCCTATTTGTAATGCTCCTACATACAAAAAACAAGACGAAGTCGCACTCCGATGCTCTAATACAAACTGTCCACAAATCCTGAAAGGAAAACTTGAACATTTTGTCAGTAAAAAATGCTTAAACATAAAAGGATTTGGAACAGAAATATGTGATGATATAATAGAAAAAAAACTCATTACACAGTTCTCTGATTTTTCCCATATTTACACCTTTTCTTCTACAGACTGGGCAAAAATTAAAAACTTTAAACAAAAATCTATTGAAAACATCCAATCAGCACTCAAAAACAGTACAACACAACCTTTTTGGAGAATTATTCATGCATTAGGAATTACCGGAGTAGGAGAAAAAACATCAAAAATACTTGCTCAGCACTACCCTCATTTTCGTGCTTTTACACATATTTCACAGACTTCTCTCGAAACCTTACAAAATATTCATGATATAGGAGAAAAAACAGCTCAAGAAATAATTACCTTTATACAAAATACAGAACATCAAAAACTCTTCGAACAACTCGAAATAATTTTTCAAACAAATACACGAACCAACACAGCACTTTCTTCTTCCTCTAAAAAGACTCCATTTCTTCACAAAAAATTTGTGATAACCGGAAGTTTTCCTCACCACTCACGCGATGATCTCAAAACAATAATTGAAGAGCATGGAGGAACATGCGTGGGATCAGTATCAAAAAAAACCGATTATGTAGTAGTAGGAGACAAAGCAGGACAAAAGAAAACACACGCAGAATCCATTGGGATACCTCTTCTGACGCTTTCAGAATTTTTTACACTTCTCAACCACACAAATACATAAATATCAAATAAAAATAATAACTCTTCAAAAAAAATCAAAAAAAAGAACTCTCTCATACGAGAAAGTTCTTTTTTATGTTGCCAAATACATTCTTATTGAAATGTGTGTAACCGTGAAAGAAAATCAATCATTCTCGCTACATACCCCCATTCATTATCGTACCAAAATAACATTTGTGCTGTTTTTCCATTAACAACTTTTGTAGAATCTGCATCTAAAATTGAAGACCGAGTATCTCCAATAAAATCTGTTGAAACAAGTGGTTCATACGAAACACCTAAAATTTCTGGAATTTCTTTTGCTCTATCAGCAATAACAGTATTTAATTCTTCAGCAGTTACTTCTCGTGAAAAATTTATTGTAAGATCAGAAATACTTGAAGTTGCTAATGGAACTCTTACTGCCATACCACTTCCCTTTCCGTCTAATTCTTTCACTACTTTTCCAACCGCACCCGTTGCACCAGTTGTTGTAGGAATTAAATTTTGCACACCACTTCGTGCTTTTCGCATATCTTTTGCAGAATTATCTAAAAGATTTTGTGAATCAGTAAACGAATGAATCGTCGTAAGAAGAAAACTTTCAATCCCAATAGCATCATTTAAGGCTTTCAATGGTGATGCAATACAATTTGTAGTACAAGACGCATTTGAAAGAATAGTCATATCTGGAGTAATTTCGTCATCATTCGCTCCAAACACATGCATTGGAGACCCATCTTTCATTGGTGCAGAAACAAGCACTTTTTTTGCTCCCAAATCAATATGTTTTTGTGCAAAATCAGATCGAACAGCCATTCCCGTTGCTTCAACAACTACATCAATATCTAACTCTCTCCATGGTAAATCATCAATATTTCCTATATTTAATGATTTTGTTATAAATGTTTTCCCATGCGCTTTTACAATAATATTTTCATCATCAGCAGAAATATCTAATGGTGATATTCTGTAAATAGAATCTCGTTTTAAAAGATGGGCTCGTTCCGATGCAGTATTTCTTCGCGAGTTTACTGCTACAATTTCAATCCCTTCAATATTTCTTTCAATCAATTGTCGATGTAACATTCTTCCAATTCGCCCATACCCTTGTATAGCAACTCGTAATGGTTTTGAAGTCATATATAATATATTAAATACTTATAAAAATTTATATTTGTTTTCTAGAAACAACATATAGATTATAACATATATAAATAAAAAAAGATAGTTATAGTAACTATCTTTCCACATACGAAACTATGCAACTTTTTTTACTTGTCTTTTTTCTAATTTCCGTCGCATTTTTTTCATTTCATGTTTTGAAGGTTCTTTATAAAGCGTTCGAAGCGAACTTGCTGCAACTCGCATTTTAATAACTTTTGTTGCAGGACGTCCATTTCTATCAATATATTCCACTTCAACTTTTTTCATTTGAAGATTTGGAAGCCATCGTCTGAGAGTTCTTCGTTTTGAATGAGAAACATTATGACCTGTTGTTGCTCGTTTCCCCGTAAGCATACATACTTTAGACATTCTTTCGTGTTTTAAATTACAAAAATCTGCTCAATTGTTGCAAAAAATAGAAATATTGTCAAACGGAAGATACAATCGAACGAATTTTTTTCGACACCATTATTCAACATGAGGAAAATACGATGAAATCTTATCCTCAGTATTTTCATGTTCTAGAGTATCATTCGCTATAGAACATGACTCATTTCTATTTTCTATAGAATATGTATCATCTAAATTCGATGAACACTCTTCTCCAGTACACTCTTGATGTGATTGAAATATACATGAACTCTTTTGCTCCGAAATAATATGTATTGTAGCACCACTCGTGGTACCTCTCACATGAATCATATGAAAAAACTTATTCCATTCCGTATTCTTTTTTAGTATATCTGTATCAATATGCAACTGCAGTAACACCCCTGACGGTATCGTTCCCTCTGACTGAAGAGCAATTATAAACTGATACAAAGACCGCGATGCCTCTTTTGTTGAAAAAGAAAACGCAAACGATGGAGTATTTTTTTGTATGGTTTCTAATCGTATCCCATTTATAAACGACGGAACAATACGAAGTGTTTTTATTGCATGTTCTGCCTGCACTCGCTGAGCTTCAGTTGTCGAAAAAATACTCACAGACAAAAACGGATACTGTGGATCTCTCATAATTTCGTCACTCGATACACGAAATACTTCCCCAGTAGAAACAGTTGTATGCTTTTCTGGAGACAAATGCAAAACAATATCTGAACGATGCGAAAGGGTTTCAAACTTCTTTTGAAATGTTTCATTCTCTGTTAGAGCATTAAGATATCCTAAAACAAGCGTATTAGACAACTCTTCGGTTCGTTCTCGAAATGCTTCATTCGTTGAAACAGGAGAGGGAGTATCCGATAAAAATACCGTTACATCTTTTAGAGATGTATTCTCTTGGAAAAAATCGGCAGAAATACTTTTGAATGTATTTGGTGATACCGTATATACCCCTATCGCACTAGCAATAATACCAAAACTCACCATGCCTAAAATAAGAATTTTTTTTATATTGATATTTGTTTTCATATATGTTTTTGTTTTTATATAATTCTCTCATTCATTCCATCACTCTCTTTATAATATTATTTTATCATATTTTATTTTTATAATCAATTTTCCTTTTCTTTCTTTTCTCAATATGTAAAAATACCCGTATATAAAAGCAAACAAAACAAACTTTAACCCCTAATAAAACAATGATTTTATCTGATAAACATATTTTAGAAAAAATAGATGCAGGAGAAATACACATAAAATCAGAAAACCCAAACTGGAAAGAACAAATTCATGCGTCTTCAATGGATTTACGACTAGGAAAGTATTTTAAAGTCTATAAACACCAAGAAATAGCACTTCTGGATCCGAAAAATATGACACAAAAATCACTCACAAAATTATATGAGCGAGATGAGAATACCCCTTTTATTGTTCATCCTGGAGATTTCGTTCTTGGTGTAACTGAAGAAGAAATAAAACTCCCAAACGATATTGTTGCACGAGTAGAAGGACGATCTTCTCTTGGACGACTTGGTATTGTAATACATTCAACTGCTGGATTTGTTGATGCCGGATTTCAAGGAACCATTACCCTCGAAATATCGAATTTAAACAATGTCCCTGTAGCACTCTATCCTGGAATGCGAGTATGCCAACTTGCTTTTGAAAATATGAGTTCAGAAGCACTTGTTCCATATGGCAAAAAAAAATGTTCAAAATACCAAAACCAAATTTTACCAGAAGAATCAAAAGTAGCAAACGACCCTGAATTCTCAACACAATAATTCTATTTGTTCTCTTTCTCTTTTTTATTTTGCGAACATGCTACTTGTTCAGCTTTTTCTGCCCGTAATTGTTCTTGTTGTGCTCTGTATTTTTCTCTTGCTTGTTCTTTTTTATACGCAATTTGTCGTTTTTTTTCAATTTTTTCTTTTTCTTTTGCTAACAATGCATGTAATGCCGTTTTCCAATCAGGAAGTTTTTCTCCATAATTATTATTCAAAACACTTGAAATAGGACGCTTTGCAACAAAATTAAATGTTTTAACGGGAATTATAGGAGTATCAAACCCTAAAAAATTTCGTATTTCTTCTACAAACTCTACTCGAGATACTCCGCCTTTATACTCATCACCTCGTTCATTCACAACATGAAAAATAGAATTTTCTGGAAGAGTATCAGCTGTTACCAGACGCAAAACATGCGACGCTACATCAGTCGTAAAAGAAGGACTTCCCCATTCATTTTTTACCACTTTTATTTGTGGTGCTGTTTTCAATAAATGAACAATTTTATTTACAAAATTATGTCCAAACTGTCCTGATAACCATGCTGTTCGCAACACAAACCCTTTTTCGTACTGTAATACTTCTTTTTCTCCTTGTAATTTATGCTTCCCATACATATTGATAGGAGGAAATATATCGGGATCATCATTTTCATTAAATGATTGATTTGTATCTCCAGAAAAAACATAATCAGTAGAAAAATGAAATAATGGTATATTCTTCTCTTTACATGCTTCTACAATATATTTCGGAGCAACTGCATTTATAGCAAAAGACTGTTCTTCCCCTCTTCCTTCCTCACATTTATCAACAACAGTATACGCAGAAGCATTGATAACAACATCAATAGAATTATCATCAATAAATTTTTGAAGTTTCTTCACTATCTCTGTTTCTTTTGTTAAATCTAAATTAAACCGAGAAAAAGGAATCACATCAACCGTATCCATTTCTAACGACTGGGTAAAAATTTCAGATCCTAACATTCCTTGCCCTCCTAACAATAAAACTTTTTTCATACATATCCATAAAATATTCTTTCTATTCTCAGTATACCATTATACTTTTTATATCTGTAAGAGGATATTTATTCCCCTAAAATTTCTTTCACTTGTGCTACTAATTCCTCTGTTTTTTTTACTCTGTGTCCTGCTTTTACTTCTTTCCCCTTAAAGAAAAATATAATGTCAATATCTCCATGTGATGTTTGAAGCAATGCTTTCAAACGGTGTAATTGATCACGAGAAATAGTACTTGGTAAAAATATTTCCCACTGTTTTCTTTGTTTTTCTGCAAGCATTTCTTCTTCTCGTTGTTTTTCTTGTCGAATCTTCTCATTTACTTTTAATGCAAATGATTCTTCAATACTCTCACTATTAGAGTCAGATTCTATCATCTTAAATGCTTCTGCTTTTTTTCGAATCTCTTCCAATACATGTTTTGTACACGAAACAACTGTCATTTGCCACTCTCCATTTCGTTGTGTTACTTCCCCTTCTACTTCTAAAAACCATTCTCCCTGTAAACAATCTGCAAATTTTGCATACATTTTAGGGAAAAATACCAACTCTATCTTTCCTGATAAATCTTCTATAGACGCAATAGCCATTGTATCACCTGTTTTTGTTATCAGTTTTTTTACAAACGTTAAAAGCCCCTGCGTTTTAATATTCTGCTCTCTTCTCCCTGCCGTCTTTTTTAAAATTTTTGCTTTTTCCGGTAATGCTGTAATTATCGTTCCCGATCGCTCCAAATACTCTTTCATTCCCTGTAAAGGATGTCCAGATACATAGAGACCTAACACTTCTTTTTCAAGCATTAAGCGTTGCGCCAATGATACCATGCGAGGATTTCCATCCTCATCTTTTGCAGGATGTAATTCTAACTTTGCCATTTCGACCTCTACATCAAACGATCCAAATAAATCATTTTGTCCTACTCTATGTTCTTTTTTAGAATCTTTCGTGAACTGTAGTATCGTATCAATATTATCCAGTATCAAACCAGTGTCTTCTAAACGACTTAATGCTCCACTCTTTGCTAATGCTTCTAATGATTTTTTATTGATAACCTTTGGACCACATGTTTCTAAAAAATCAACAAAATTTGCAAATCGATTATTCTTTTCTTTTTGTGCTTCAATCAATTTTTCAACGACATTTCCTCCAATTCCTTTTATTGCATTTAATCCAAACCGTATTGTTGAATCGTTAATTACCGAAAAACTAAAAGCACTTTCTTCAACTGATGGAGGTAATACGGTTATTCCCAAACTTCTACATTCTTCTATATCAACAATAACCCTATCCGTATTTTCTGCATCACTTATCAACAAAGCGGTCATAAACTCTACTGGATATCGTGCTTTCAAATATGCTGTTTGATATGCAATAAACGCATAACATGCTGCATGAGATTTATTAAATCCATACCCAGAAAACGGAACAATTACATCATCAAAAATATGTTGCGCCAACTGCTGAGTATGTCCATTTTTTATAGCTCCTTGAATAAATAAATCTCGCTGAGCAAGTAATTCCGATTCAATTTTTTTTCCAATTGCTCGTCGAAGTAAATCAGCTCCTCCCAGCGTAAATCCAGCAAAAACTTTTGCAATCTCTAAAATCTGTTCTTGATAAATAGCAATTCCAAATGTTTCTTGTAATATTGATTTCAATGATGGATCTGGATACGAAACAATCTCTGGATTATGACTTCCTGCAATATAATCAGGAATAAATTTCATTGGACCTGGTCTATATAACGACACCATCGCAATCAAATCCTCAAATCGTGTTGGTTTTAACTCTTTTAAATACCGTGTCATTCCAGCAGATTCCAATTGAAATACACCAGTTGTAAATCCATTCGTTAAAAGCGTAAATGTCTTTTTATCATTCATATCAATATTCAGAATATCAATATCAAGTCCATGACGCTCTTTCACTAAATGTATTGTATTTTCAAGAATAGATAGATTTCGTAACCCTAAAAAATCCATCTTTAATAACCCTAACTGCTCTAATGGTTTTGCTTGAAATTGTGTAATAAGCGTATTTTCATCTTTCGGAGCTGGTTGTAACGGACAATACTTAATAATCGGTTTTGGAGTAATCATCACTGCACATGCATGAACAGAAATATGTCGTATATTTCCTTCTAATTTCATTGCTGTATTGTAGATTTCATTCCACTGAGAATTTTCTTTCAGTACTTCTTGTAAATCAGTAGATTCTTCTTTTGCTTGAGATAATTTTGTACCAGGTTTCTCTGAAATAAACTTTACTAACTCATTTGCTTCTGAAAATGGTAACCCATACACTCTCGCTACATCTTTTATTGCAGCTCGTGCTGCCATAGTTCCAAAAGTCGCTACATTTGCAACTTTATCTCTTCCATATTTATCCCGCACATATTCCAACACTTTTTCTCGTCCAGTATCTGCAAAATCAATATCTATATCTGGCATCGATACCCGTTCTGGATTTAAAAATCGTTCAAAAAATAACCCATACCGCAACGGATTTATATCTGTAATTTCTAATAAATACGCAACAATAGCACCTGCCGCCGATCCCCTTCCTGGACCTACCGCAATTCCATTACTTTTTGCCCATTGAACAAAATCTCCTACAATTAAGAAATAGGCATTAAACCCCATATCTCCAATAACTTTCAGTTCATAATACAATCGATTACAAATTTCATTGTACTCATCTTCTTCTAAATTTGTTTCCTCTCGTGAAATAGGAGAAGTGTCAACTGTTGCAATAACTTTTTGAAAATTTGGATCAGACATATAACACCCTCTATACTGCCCACCGAATCGTTTTCGTATTCCTTCCTCACACAAAAACCGTAATAAATCAGCATCATCAGTAAAATTTCCCGTTACTTCCCATGTAGGAATTAAATGTGTATTAAAATCAAATTCGTACTGACACTGATTTGCAATCACTTGCGTATTCTCTAGCGCTTGTGGAATATCAGCAAAATACACTCGCATTTGCTCTTCTGACCATAACGACATATCATGTTGTTTATACGAAATTCTATCCGTATCATGTTTTTGCAATGTGTACTGCATACAAATCAGCGTATCATGCACATCATTCTCTTCTTTTAATATATACCGCACATCATTAGTAGCAACTGGCTGTATACCTGTTTGTTGTATTATTTTTCTATAATTTTCTTGAAACTTTTTTTCTTCCGCAAGATTTGGTCGTGGAGTCGTTTCTAAAAAAAGATTTTCTGGTTCAAAAATTTCTTGATATATTCGTATGATTTCTCCTGCCTTCTCAAACGCTTCTTCTGACTGTGCATGCTCTAATAATGGCGTTACTGGACCTCCCGCACGAGGAAGTATTGCAATAATTCCTTCAGAAAATTCTTTTAATACTTCCGTATCAATTCGTGCAACATAATAAAATCCATCTTGAAATGCGGTAGAAACCAATTCTAATAAATTTTCATATCCTTTATTATTTTTTGCAATTAAAACAATTCGTTGCCGTTTCGAATCTTTCCCTGCTTCTTTATCAAATCGACTTCGGGGAGCTATAAACATTTCACATCCCAAAATAGGATTCACTCCACTATCAACACAGGCTTTAAAAAACTCTATAGCACCATGCATATTCGATCTATCCGTTAATGCAATATGCGTTTGTCCAAGACTTTTTGCGGCCTTTGCGAGTTCTTTTACACTTGGAAGTGCATCAAGAAACGAATATTCACTATGAGTATGCAAATGAGTAAATGCCATGGTCGTATATGAAAAAAGTACCAAAAGTATATTACATTTTTCGTTGTTTGACCATCTCCCACATTCCTAAACTTCCTGCGATACTCACATTCATAGATTGTTTTTTTCCTTTCATTGGAATAAACACAACACTATCACACAGCTCTAAAAGTTCTTCTGAAACACCCGTAATTTCGTTTCCCATCACCAAACATGTCCTCTCAGGAAACACAAAATCATCAAGTGATATTGCATCATCTGTTAATTCCATTGCCACAAGAACATACCCTCTCGATTTCAATATTTTTGCACATTCCAAAGAATTATTATAATACGACCATGGAACAAAAATATCTGCATCAAGAGCCGTTTTAGAAATTTCTTTATGAGGCGGTCTTGGAGTTACTCCCGATAAAAAAATTTGTGAAATACCTAAACAATCCGCTGTACGAAAAAATGATCCAACATTCCATCCACTTCTAATATCCGGTAAAAATAGTGCTTGAGTCATAGAATAAAAGAACAAAAAAAATGAAAATTCCCATAAAATTCTCTCAGATTATATGCTATAATAGAGAGAGCATATTTACCACACAAAAAAATGACACACACCACTGACCAAAAACCTCTTTTCTCCTCTCTTCGAGAATATGTATTTATTACCCTTCAAAACACACCTCAAGAAGATACGAAAAAATGTACCGTCCAAAATTTTATAAATCGATTCTTATATATCCTCATTATTGCGAATGTCATTGCAATGATTATCCAAACAATCCATTCTTTCCAACCATACAAAGAATACTTTAGAATCTTTGAAAATATTTCACTTGTTATTTTTAGTATTGAATACCTCTTACGACTATGGACCTATCCATTTCATAAAAAATATAAAAACCTCGTATCATTTATCCTCTCGCCTGTAATGGTATTTGATGCACTGGTTATACTTCCCCATATAATCAATCTCTTTATACCAAACATTCTTGATTTACGAATCTTACGAATTTTACGGATTTTTCGGATTTTTCGTCTTTATAAATATTCAAATACTATCAATAAAATTATTGATATCACCGTTCGACACAAACATGTTCTTTTAAGCGCCTTTTCTTTTATTATGATGGGCGTATTTACCAGTGCAACCCTTATATATTTTGCTGAAAAAGATGCCCAACCAGAACTTTTTTCAAGTATTCCTCAAGCAATATATTGGGCAGTCATTACCATATCAACCGTCGGATATGGAGACTTTACTCCTGTAACAGATATTGGAAAATGTATTACTATCTGTACAACTATATTAGGAGTCGCTATTTATGCCCTGCCAACTTCTATTTTAGGTGCTGCGTTTTATGCTGAATTAATGTCGAAAGAATCATATAAAATAAATGCCCTTCAAAAAGAAAATGACCATCTCCAATATTTACTCAAAGATAGTAAACGAGAAATGAAAATACTACGAGATATGATAAAAAAAGACCGAGAAAATAACAGAGAAACACAAAAAAATATAAAACGAAAATTTTTACATTTCTTCTTTAAAAAATAAAAAAATACCAATAAAAAATATCAATATATGATAGACTAGGATTGCCTACTATCTTATTTGCTCTTTATGAAGAATTATACACTACTCTTTGCAGGAATTATACTTCTCATACTTGGAACAACTACTGCCTATTATACGCATATACATACTTTTCAAAATAAACTTCATACGAACACAGCACAAATCAATCACACACAAGAAACAATCAGTCCCTCAACATCGCTTCCAAAACATACCCAATTTCTTCTCTATTTTGATTTTGCATGTCCTCATTGTATCGATTTTTTCACCAATACCTATCTTCCATTAAAAAAAGAATATACAAAACGCAATGTCGATTTTAATATTTTACCATATAGCCAAAGAACCGTTGGAAAAAGTTTTCTCCTTGCAAAATACCTCACATGTATCAATACCGTATCACCTCGTAAAACCGATCAATTTATTCAGACAATTCATATAACCGATTCTATACAAGATAATGCAACGCTCTTACAAAAAATACAACCAATTACATTATCAAAAACAGAAACAAAAGAATTTCTTTCATGTACCAAAAACAAAGCACAATCAGTAGAAAAACAAACCCTAGAAATTCGAACAAAAGCACGAGAAAAAGGCGTAATAGGAACCCCTACTTTTTTTATTAACAATACAAAATTTGAACGAAACCAAAGCTATAAAAAAGTAGCAATTGAACTTGAAAAAATACTCCATACGAACTAAACAATTCTTTTATACAACACTATGCATCACCAGAACACAGAAACAAGTCTTTCTATAGAACTCCAACAAAAAACAATTCGGTATTCTATAGATTTTTTCCCAGAAAATACCTTTACGAAACTTAAAAATGCTCTAAAAAAACAAATCAATAATAGAAAACACCTCTTCGTAACAGATGAAAATATTGTTTCTAAAACAGATTTTTTTACAGAAGACCTCTCAAACTGTATTGTTCTTCCTGCCGGAGAAGAAAATAAGACCTGGGAAAATATCGAAAAAATCATAGATACATGTTTTGAACATGATCTCGATAGATCCTCTGTTCTTATTGCCGTAGGAGGAGGTGTTATAGGAGACATGACAGGATTTGCATCAAGTATTTTCATGCGAGGAATACCATTTATACAAGTCCCCACAACACTGCTCTCTATGGTTGATTCAAGTGTTGGAGGGAAAACTGGTATAGATACAAAACATGGAAAAAACCTTATTGGAACTTTTCATCAACCCGAAAGAGTTTTATGCTGTAAACACTTTTTATCAACCCTCGAGTTTATAGAAATCCAAAATGGATTAAGTGAAATGATTAAACACGGAATACTCGGCAGTCCAACTCATTTTAAACATTTAGAAGATGTAGTATATACCTGCTCAGATAAAACACTCCTCTCTCAAAAAATCTTTTCCCTTGTTCCAGAATCTATTACCGTTAAAAAACATATTATAGAACAAGACGAAACAGAACAATTTGGTGGAGTACGCGGATTCCTAAATCTAGGACACACGTATGGCCACGCTATAGAACTCCTTTCTCATTTCCAAGTCCCTCACGGAATTGGTGTTGCAAAAGGTATTATTTGTGCATTAGAAACCTCAAAACACCGAAACCTTTTTACAAATGAAGAAGAAGAAAACCGTATTAAAAACATTTTTACAGCAGTACAAATAGATACAAATCATCCATTTTCAGATACAGAAATACAGCACGCAATGAAACATGATAAAAAGAAAAAAGACGGGAAAATACGACTTGTTCTCATAAAACGCATTGGAGAAGTACAATACGACACTTTATAATTTAAAAAAATGCTATGTTTACCTCTCTTTTTTTCTCTTTTTTAGGAATCATACTCTTTCTTCTTCCACTTTTTTACTCACTCGAAACACAACAAATATTTTCCGTTAATAAATTTTTCCTTCTCCTTTTCTTTACAGGAATCACTGTTCTAGTATTTAGTGCTCGTCATCTCTATACACTCTTCCATTCCAAATCAAACATACACTATACCATCTCACGATCATCTTTCTTTTTTCTTTCTGCTTTGATTGGTGTTCTTTCTCTTTCAACATTTTTTTCTCATAGCCCACTTATATCTTTTTATGGAAGTGATTCTCGACACTATGGAGTACTATTTCTTCTTATCCTTATCATAACATTTTTCTCTATTCGATCTCACAAACCTACAACACGCGATATTGTCTCTTTTCTTTTTATACCGCTTACTCTTTCTGGAATTATTACTGCCGTTTGGGCAATTCTTCAATACATACACCTCCCACCTATATTTGGTGGAATTTTAAATTTTGCCAGTTTAAGTGCACGAAGTTTTGCCGGTATGGGACAACCAAATTTCTGTGCTCAGTTTCTCCTTTTCCCTTTTTTTATTGCCTGGTACTTCCTTATACACAACTATCGAACCAAATCTCCGAATAAATACACAAAATGGTACATTTTTTTCTCTCTTCAACTCATTTTTTTATATCTTACAGCCCTCTACACTACTGGCTCAAGAGCAGGAATGCTTGGAATTATCACTGGAAGTAGTGTCCTCCTTTCTACTTTTTTCGCTTCCAAATACTTCAATACATTCCTATACGGAAAATACATATTATCAGGATCTCTTATCACTCTTTTTATAGGAATAATTGGACTCTTTCTTCTTATTGTATTCTTTGGAGAAAGCATTGCTCACTTCTTCGGAAACAGAGGAGAATCTATTGCCGCACGATTTTATTTTTGGAACGATGCACTTCACCTTATCCCTCACTTTTTTTGGACAGGAACAGGGGCTGATATGTTGAGTACTCCGTTCGCGCAAACTTTATCAGTCCAAGCACTTGAACCAGAGAACTTCTCTTCCCTTCCCGATAGAAGTCATTCGATTATTCTCGATATACTTCTTCAATACGGTATTTTTGGGTTTCTCCTTTTTATTTTTGGAATCTGGAAAACCGTCCATACTGCCATAAAAAATATCCAACACTCTTTTACTTCTCAATCTCTTGATCTTATTTCGATTATAGCACTTTCAGGACTTATTGCTCTTTTTACCAGTTGGACATTTGGATTTGCGGTTATAACTGATAGTTTTATAGCAGTTATATTTCTTGCTCTAATTTTTCGAACACCCCAAACCGCTTCTTCTGAAAAAAACATCATTTCACTTCATATCAATCGAATATTTCATATACTCATCACTCTTCTCTCTCTTTTCTTTTCCCTTTTTCTCTTAAAAACAGCATTTGCTATAAACGCCTCTGAAAAATCACTCTATACCCTTACAACTCATACAAACCTTCCACAAAAAATACAATTCCAACACGCCCAAAATATTCTCAACACCCCATATTTTGAAAATAATCTCTTAAAAGCATACCCCTATTTTTCAGAAACACACCAAAAACAAATAATTACTCTTGGGAACAAATACCATTTTGAAAATGATCAATACTACGAAATACAACTTTTTCGTGCCATTCAAGAAAATAATATCAATAAAGCACGAACACTTCTCCGAACACTCCAAAAACATGCCGGAAACTTTTTTCCAAAACACTTGCAAGTCATCAATATCGCAAAATACTATAACCTCCTTTCTCCAGAAGAATCATCACAACAACTCCATACTATTGCAAACACCTTAATTCCTGCATATTATTTTGATACCACACACCAAACAGAAAAAAAATGGCAAAAATTTTGGAAACACCATAGAGAAGAAGGAAACATCTTACGCCGATATAAATAAACATATATCGTATAAATAAAAAAACTGAGATATATACTCAGTTTTTTTGTATTGCAATTTCTTCCCAAAAAATATTTTATGCTTTTCCAAGAGTTTCTTCTCCTGGTTTCCATGCCACTGGACATAACTCTCCACTTTGTGCTGCTACAAGTGTTCGTAAAATTTCGTCTACATTCCGCCCTATAGGTAAATCATTTACTGTTGAAGAATGAATTTTCCCTTCTGGATCAATAATAAATGTTCCTCGAAGAGACATTCCATCATCATGTAAAACATCGTATGCAATAGAAATTTCTTTTTGCAAATCTGATACTAAAGGAAAATTTATTGGTCCAAGATCTCCTTCACACCATGCTTTATGTGAATGTTCTGAATCAACAGAAACTCCAATAATTTGAGCCCCAACTTTTTCAAACTCAGATGCCTTTGCAGAAAATTCTTTAATTTCTGTTGGACAAACAAATGTAAAATCAAGCGGATAAAAAAACACAACCGCCCATTTTCCTTTATTTAAAACATCTTCATATAAAGATATTTTCGTAAACTCACCATTAAAATACGCATTTGCTGTAAAATCTGGAGCTTTTCCAGAAACACGAGCTACAACATATTGGTCTTCAAAATTCATAGTATAAAAAAGTTAAAATTTGTATTTTTCTATCCTCATTATACCAAAGACCGTTCAAAAAAAAAATTTATTTCTCAAAAATCACCGACTTATTTTTCTGAAACTCCTCTTTCCCCGTTGTATAATTTTCCTGAATAATTTCTTTCAGTTCTTCATATCGAGATGAATATCGCTTTTCTGCATATGATTGACATTCTGATCCCAACAGTTTTGTTCCATGTATATCTATTTGCATAACTGCATTTTCTCGTTCTAACGCAGTCATACATTGCATATAGGTATTCGTTAATACACTCATATCATATATTTGTTCTATACTTCGTCCCAGTGCATAATCAACTTTTTGTAACTGCTTTTTATTTTCTCGTAATGCCGCAGCAAACTGCTGCTCTGTTGAAACAGCAAAATACTTTCCATCTCCTGCTTCTGCAATTGCTTTCAATTGCGCACCAGCCGAATCATCAACATCAAATCCGATAACATTTACTTTTATCTCTGGATGTTTTACTTTAATACTTTTCACTGTCGCAACAGGATCTCCTCCACATGTTTCTTCCCCATCACTTACCACTACAATATATTTTTCATCACTCGTATGTGCCGATAAAATTTCTTCTGCTTTTTGCAACGATGCCGAAATAGGTGTCCATCCTGTTGGCATAAACGATGAAATAATTTCTGCAATTTTATTACTCTGTACTTCTCCCATAGGAACTACTTCTTCTATTCCTGCACATGAAACATTTTTTCCTGCCTTCGTATTATTTCCCTTATGCCCATACTCTACAAGAGAGAATAGAAAATGATTCTTTCTATCAAGCGTTTTTAAAAATTTTTCAACTGATTTCTTAGCAATTTCCATTCGACTTTTTCCATTTATTTGTTTTGCCATTGATCCCGACGCATCAAAAATCAATACCATCGACTGTGTTGGTACATGATCATCTTTTGCTGTAAAATTTTCATTTCTTATTTCCGTATTCGTACACCGTGAAAAATCGAAATAATTCATTGCAACAAGATCTTTATACCGCTTTTGGCAGACCATATCATCTTCTGCATGTTTCTCTTCTTCTTGCATTACTTCTGTTGTATTTGATTCTTTTTCACCCTGATGAGAATCAATGTCTGTATTGGCAATAGTACTTAAATCAATATTTTTTAAATACCCAGCCAATTGTAAATGCTGTAAATCTTGAATATCTTCCATAATAATATCTTTCGCACGTATTTCTTTATTAAAAATTTTTGTTATTGACTGTTTATAATTTAAAAATTTCGCTAATGAATGTTTTTTTAAAAAGATAGTAGAGGTAGATAAGATA
>JALUEA010000016.1 GCA_027053135.1 Candidatus Altimarinota bacterium | reverse complement strand
ATTTCATTCTATCAAAAAGATATTATTTGTATCAAGGTATCATCTCTTGATTTTGTGTGAAAAGTAGTATGAAGAAATAGTGTTTCTGACAAGGAGAGGGAAGAAAAGGTTGGATTTCTTATTTCTCTATGGTACAATACTATGAAATAACAATTATTTATAATAAAACAAATGTTACACACACAGAGTACACAGAGTATTTTGCATTTTCCTTTATATAGGAAAATAGTGCAGTATTTACTGAATCGAATTGTTTTTGCTATTGGTTTTTGTTTTGTATATGTTTTTGCGATTGTTCATGCAAGTAATATAAATACAAAAACAACAATAGCGTTTCAGCATTGTGAAAATGGAGTATGTAGAGCAATAGACAATGCAGTCTTTACAAAAAAATTTACGGAGGGAGAAGTAATTCCAATGCGACTTGTTATTAAAAATCCAGAGCATGCACCAATTTTTTCTGTACAAAGTTGGGTAAAATATAATCCATCAGTGTTTTCTATAACGAATTTATCGGATAGTGAAAGTGCTTTTGATTTAGCAGCTCCAGGAGAGTTTAAAGCAATAAATTCGAAAGGAGAAATGAGAATTGGACGAGCAGTTATTGGTTCACCTGTTACTGATTCTGAAATTGTTATTGCTGATTTTTCCGTTACAGTAAAAAAAAATCCTAATTTATCAACATTTTCTTTTTTAGATTTTAAGAATTCAGAAATTGGGAAAACAGCAATTGTGGTGATACATAATAATATTCCTGCAAATATTTTGGAGGAAAAACCAAAAAATTTATTGTTTAAAAATTTGAAAGGAACGGCATCACAATTACAGGTTATTTCATCGTCTTCTCAATCAACGCCATCTGTTTCACAAGGAAATTATGAAAATACAGTGAATATGCTTGAATCGGAAGGAAATATCAATACTTCCGTTTCAGCAGTTTCAGTTGAGGGGAACGATGCAACGGTTACAGAATTACAGAGGCCAACAGGGTTTCGTACACGAACGTTTTCTGATGGGGCGATTGAAATGGTATGGGAATTAGATCCTTCTTCTGCAGTAAAAGGATATTATTTGTATTATTCAACAACCTCTGGAACATATATGCATCGTCGTGATATGGGAAAAACAAATACATACCGTTTTAATAAAAATTTTTTTAAAAAAGGACGAAAAATATTTTTTGCCGTACAGGCATATGCTGCGAATGGGATAGTGTCTGATTTTTCTGATGAAACATTTGTTATTGTTGGAGAAGAAGGGTCTGAATCTCATCCATTTTTCGAACAGATTTTTCCTACTGCACAAAAGGTTGGAGAAGATATTAATCAAAATAAAGCGTATTATTTGAAAGAAGGAGAGGTGCAAAATACGATCACAGGACAACGGTTTCAGAACGCTGACATATCAGAACAACACAATACGGTTATTACGGGAACAAGAAATATTCAATCAGGACTTAATTGGAATATAATGATATTATTGTTGGGGGGAATAATGATGATGCTATCTGCTATGTATCTCATTTTGGGGAGAAAGGAGGTATAATTCATAAACAAGAGAAGTATGAAATTTACAGATTTTTTTCAGTATAGAGGGGGCTATAATAAGCACAAGGAAGGAGTATATATAGGTCGTATTTTTCTTGAGCAAAAAATGATTTCCTTTTCAGACAAGGATTTTGGATCTCTTTCTGGATTAGAAACACACATTGTATCAGAGAAAAAACATAATACTGAAATAAATACAAAACAAAAAGAACAGATTGAGGCTACTGTTTTTAAAATAGATGAGAAGGTTTTACAAAAAGCGATTGAGGATTTATTTGATGAAGGAAATCCGGTAGTACGAAAAAAAATACAACGAACAATTACGCGTATTATTAAACGATTGGAAGAAAATAATGTTCTTGAACAAGTTTCACAGAATATTAGAGAAAGCCTGGCAAAAAGTGGAGGAGAAAAAAGAAAAAAAGGGAAAGAAAAAGAACGATTATTGATTTCTGCAGAAAATATTTTGGAAGATGCACACATGAAATATGTGGAAATACATAAAAAAAAAGTAGCTTCTTTAGTTCCGGTTCTTCATTCGAAAAATGTATTGAGTGATGAAGAAATTGATATTATAGCAGATGTTGGAATTGAATCAATTGTTTTGTATTTAGATGAATCGGTTGATCTTCCTTTGTTTTTTCAAAAATTTGAAAAAATACAATATTCAGAAGATCTTTATGAAACACTTGATATAGATTTGGTATCTCTTATTACAAATGATGATATTTCATTTGCATATAAAGATACTATTTTCAATACTTTTATTCGATTGTATCGAATAGAGAAGAATGAAAAAAAGACAAAAAAAGAAGATATAATACAACGCATTATCCAAGAGAAAGAAATGGAAATGTGTGATTATGTAAAACAGATTAATGCACAACGAAAAGAACGAAAAAGAGATATAGAATCGTTAGTGCAGAGTAGGAAAGAGCATCAAGAAGAGAATGAACGCTTTTCAATAGAGAGAAATGTTTTGCAACGAGAGCGAGAAATGTTACGCAATGTGAAACACTTACTAGGAGAAAATGTTGCAAAAAAAGCAGAAGAGAGAATGAATCAATACGAAAAAGCGGATGCTGAAAAACGCTATAGTGCGTATTTTGACTATATCAATAAAGAAATTAAACCATCACTTGAAATACTTGATAAACAAGAAATATCGTTTATACGACAATATGCAATAAAACAAGAAAAAGTATTGCATTTTGCAATCGATTTAATGGAAGGGTATTCGAAAGCGGTACGAAAAGAAAAACAGAAAAGACTGAGTGAAGAGTTTGGAATATTTCATGAGTATTTAGATGTGTTATTGTTATCAATTGAACAGGATTCATATCTTCCTATTGCAGTGTTTTTAAAAGAGGGAGGGAAAACAAAAGCGCAAAAAGATGGAATAAAGAATTTGCGTATTTTTTCTGATTCTGATATTGCGTTGATTAGAGCAATTGAATCACAAAAACATGTATTTGAATCTGAAGTAGAAGAACAGAGGCGATTGTATAGAGAAGAATGTTTACAATTAAATATATTGGAGGAAACAACAGAATTTAAGCAATTGAAAAATGCTGATCCACAGTGTAAAAAACGAGGAAAGGGATCATTATTTGAGTATATAAAACAGAAAAATATCCTTACGGAAGAAGGAATTATTGCATTGTATGGGAAAAATAGTATTGAATATAGGCCTAAATATTTTGTGCATGCAAATACATTTTGTACAAAATATATTGATGATAGAACATTTAATAAAGCTGGGTATTTAGAACTGGAACACCTGTTATTATCAAATGGAAAAATTGTATTGCCAAAATCTGTTGTTCTTCATTTTGGAAAAAAAGTATCATCACGAGAGAGTGTTTCTCCAAATGTTCTTACATTGTTTACAAAAGATCGAATAGTACAAGCAGGAGAAGATATTGTGCGTCGTATTCATTTTGTTGCACAGGAGGTAATTGATTATGCGAACGATACAGGAAGTTTTGATAAAGACGGAATTGTTGGAAAGATAAAAGAAACATATACTTTTTTTGAGAATACAAAATCACTTGTTGAGTTAAAATTAAAAGCAATACAACATGTAGGGATACGGCTTCATACCATATTTGAAAAAAATAATGAAAATACAAATGGGATATATCGGAGAGAAATAGAAAAAATATTACGACAATTAGAAAAAAATTATACTTCTCTTCGGGATACTCTTACGACCTATACAGTTTCTTATAAAGATGAGAAGACGGGGAAATTTGTTTCTCATCATTTAAAAACATTTATAGATGAAGCAAAAACATCAGAAGAAAAATATGAAAGACTTGTTTTTGTGAATGCAGAAATACAAAAAATAGCAACACAATATAGTAAAGAAAATTTACAGAATTTTTTAGATGATATTGATACCGCTTTTCAAAAAGATAGTGAACAGAATACAGGAGGAAAAAATGTGTATATCGTTCTTTCAGGGGTAAATCCTGACGTTTTTAAAGCTCCGAATATATCACTTCAAGAAAAAATAGTGTTTCAACTTTTATCGGAGAAAAAGGGAGTTACTACAGAATCTATTGAGATGTTGCAAGCGTTAATGCAAGAAAAAAATACTTTTGGAGAATATTATATTATTGCAGGAGAAAATAATACATATAATCCGAATAAAAATCAGATTGTATTAGAAAAATCAGTATTTGAAGCGATTAAATCGTTTGATAAACATTCTGAAGATATTCAGAAACTTTCCTTTTCTCCTGAAAATATAATATTTCATGAACAGTTAAGTTTTGTTTTTCATGAACTGGGGCATAGTATGGTAGAAAAAAATAGGGTAATGCTCTTGCGTTTTAAAATGAGTATAAAAGACGCTTTTGCTGATGAGTATAGTGATTTTGTGTCTCGTATGAAAACAATTTATACGGGAAAAAGTGAAGAAGAAGCGTTTGAAGAATTATTCGTTGAAGTCGGATCTCTTTTACAATTTACTGGAGAATCACGTGATGCTCTCATTTCTGAAAATTCATTATTAGCATCTCTTTTTCAGAAGGTATCAGAGAAACAATTACAAGATATATTTACACTTGAATTATATGAAGATATTGCATCTGGGAAGAAGGCCGTAAAAGGATTTGATAATGCAGGTCGAGAAAATGAGAGAACTGAATCGAGTGAGTACGATCCAGAATCATACTATGATCGAGAAGAACAGAAAATAAAAGAACAAGAGAAGCTTGAAATGGAGCATAAAGATAATCCTGAATTTTATTCAGATACTATAAGAATGGAAAAACGAAAAGCGTTTAATAGTATTGTATACGGAAACGAAGAGGGGAAATACCAAAAAATGAATAAGAGTATGATAGGATATATTGATCAATTACAAGATGCGCAATCATATATTACTGGTCCTGCTGAATCTTCTTTAAAAGATGTTGTTCAAACACTGAAACGGTATAAGAATACCGTTATAGATTATTTTAATGATGGAGAGAAAAATAATACAGAAAATAAAGCAGATATTTTACTTCAATTTGCACAAGAAGTGAGAGATATAGCACAACAATACACGAATGAATTATCACGGTTTCATTCTGAACCAGGAAATATTTTTAGTCGTGCATGGAAAAATACACGCTTTTTAAGTGCAGATAATGTTTTAGATATTGCACAACAATGGTGGAATTATTTTGTTCGTCGGTTTAAGCGAAGAAGTAAAGAACGGGTGGGAGCAGTAGGAAATGCTATGGCAACGGGTATTGCTCCTGGTCTTGCAACTGATTTTGCAAAACAGCAAGATGATGCAAATAATGCAGATGTAGAAGAATTTCAAGGGTCATATAAGACACTTGATGATGGAGCGTTAATGGATGAAATTGATAATGTCGGTCCTGAAGATGCTTTTAAAGCCTATATGTTAGAGATGGCAGAGCGTGGTTTTATTGATTGGGGACGACAAGATTCTGATGGAAAAAGAGTATATGCTCAAAAATTAAATTCATATGGATCAAATATACGGTTTTATGAAAACGATTTTTTATACGATTATGGAGAAGAAACAGCATTGAATAATAAGTTTCAAAAAGCATTTTTAGATGTGTATGGAGAAGATGATTTGTTTTATAGTTTGTATTCAACAAATAAAAATGCTATTAATTCAAAAACAGATGATGCTGTTTCTGTTGCAGCAGTACGAGGAGGACAACCGCAACAAATGTTAGAATGGTTGTATAAACATGAACATGGAGAGTTTGTAAATCCAAATGTATATGAAGGGTTTATTAAATTGATGATTGATGATGGGACAACCGATCCAGAAAATTATATTTATTATTTAATGGCGGGAGTTGCAACTGGATTATTGCATAGAGATGCATTTTCTCGTTTTTATGGATA
>JALUEA010000015.1 GCA_027053135.1 Candidatus Altimarinota bacterium | reverse complement strand
TGCTTATGGTGGTCATGGATATGAAATATTGGAAGACAACACTAAAATAATAGAAGCAAAAAATGGGCCATTTACAGATGTAGAAAAAGATAAAGAAAAATTTTAGGAGAATTAAATTATGATTCCCCAGATTGAGCCAATTTATGGTGATGAGGAAATAAATGCTTTAGTAAACTACATGAAGTCAGGCGGGTGGTTAACTGAGTTCAAAAAAACGGAAGAGTTTGAACAACGGATAGCAGAAACATTAAACGTGAAATATGCTTCTGCTGTTAATAACGGGACTATTAGTTTAACGATTGCATTGCTTGCATTGGGTATTAAAAGGGGAGATGATGTTTTAGTGCCTAATTTGACAATGATTGCAACACCTAACGCATGTAAATTAATAGGAGCTAATCCTATACTCATAGATGTGTCCCCCGAAGATTTATGTATGGATTTAGAAGAAGCTAAAAAGAAGATCACAAAAAAACTAAAGCAATAATATATGTGAGTTTAAACGGACGTGGTAAATATATAAAAGAGTTTGTAAAATTTTGTAAAGAGAATGAGTTATATCTTATTGAAGATGCAGCTCAATCTTTTGGATCTAAAGTTGACGGTCAATTTTTAGGAACATTAGGTGATATTGGCTCTTTTTCATTTAGTCCACATAAAATTATTACAACGGGGCAAGGCGGCGCTTTAGTAACAAATGATGAAAAATTGCATGAGAAAATAGAAAGGCTGAAAGATTTTGGACGTTTACAAGGCGGTGCTGATATTCATGATTATTTTGGTATTAATTCAAAGTTTACGGATATTCAGGCGGTAATTGGAATTGAACAAATAAAAAAACTTAAAGAGAGAATTAAAAGAAAAAAGGAAATATATTTGCAATATGTTATATGTTTTCAGATGTTGCTTTTGTGATTGCGCAAATTCGATATACCGAAAAATTTAAAGGGTATGAAGTATATTTTTTAAATTTTTATTTATACTTTCTTGCATTTTTATGTACTATACCATTTGTAATATATAATTATTTATATTTTTTTCATTTACCAATACAAGAAATTTCTTGGGCTATTGGTTTAGGTATTTTATGGGGACTTGGAACGCTATTAACATTTGAAGCATATAAACGAATGGACGGTTTTATTGCTTTTTTAATGTTTAATATTTCTATTTTAATTACTCTCGTAATAGAATCTTTTGTGTTAAAAGAAATACATATTACTTCACATTTATTGCTAGGTGCTGGATTAATTATTGGATCTTCTATTCTTGCAGAAATGATTAATACACAATCAGAAAAAGAAACTATTTTTGAGACGGTCAAAGAGTAGGAATTATTGTGTTTGTATTTCATTGAGAACACAATCAGGGTCTTTTGTTAGGTATTGTCTTGTTTCTTCTTCGGCTTTTTTTACTGCTTTATGGCTTACATTGAGACTGTTTGCATAAATATTATCTGCTTGTTGTGATATTTTGTTTCGAATTGTAAGAAATTCTTCTTGAGAAATTCTTCCAAGAGTATAATCAGAGAGAGCAAGAGCAAATGTATTTCGTAAATTTAAGAGTTTGCTAGCGGTGGTTTTGTGAATTTGAAGTTTTTCTTCTGGTTGAAATCCAGATTCATATAAAATAAGGAATAAGTCTATAAGTGCAAGAGAAAATTTTATTCCCCATGAAATATTATAATTTATTGGTGCAATTAAAACGATAAATACGGAAATTGTTGTAAGAATAAGAAAGAGTTTTATTGCAGAGGTTTCTTTTTGGTATATTTCCGATTGTTTTTTATGCATTTTATGCGTAAGAACAAGGTTTTTATAAATTTTTTTTTCAACTTGGGTAATAGTGTTTTTTTGCATATATTTTTATTGTGCTATAACTTTTATCGTATTTTTCAGAGTGTGTATTGTTTTCCAGCATTCTTCAAGGGTATCGCCTGTAACAGTACAGTGTCCCATTTTTCGATGTGGTTTTGTTGTTTTTTTTCCGTATAAGTGGAGAGAAACATTTTTTTGCTTCATGACTTCTTCTATTCCATTATAGTACACTGGTCCTATAAAATTTTCTTCTCCGAGAAGGTTCCATGTGATACTTGGTTTTATTTCGGCTGTATTCCCTATAGAGTATCCAAGAGCAATTCTCATATACTGTTCAAATTGAGAGCAGTAATTTCCTTCGATACTTTGATGTCCTGAATTATGAACGCGTGGAGCTATCTCATTTACTAAGACGGTTCCATTTGTATCAAGAAAAAGTTCTATAGCCCATAACCCTGCCCCAGTAAATGCAGAGAGTATTTTTGTTTTAATCGATTCTATTTGTGATTCTATATCAGAATCTATTTCACAATGAGATGTTATACAATCGACAATATGAGTTTTTTCATGAAAAAATTGCTCAATAAGAGGGTATTGAAATTCATTTCCTAATTGATCTCGTCCACAGATGAGAGAAAATTCTCGTGTAATATTGATACAGTCTTCAAGAATACTTTCTGTATCAAATGCTTTTGTCTCAATCTCTGTGAGTGAATGTATTTTTGTTACACCTCCTCCATCGTATCCGTCATGAAAGGTTTTTTGCATAAGAGGAAATGATATTTTGTTTTCTTGTGCTAAGAGTATAAATTCATTTTTATTGCGTATCGTACGGTATGGGCTTGTAGGAATATTGTTTTCTGTATAAAACTTTTTTTGTTTCCCTTTATTTTGAATAATTGCAATATACTTACTTTGGCAAAAAACTTTTTTTCCCATATTTTCAAGTGCTTTGAGTGCTTCAACATTTACATGTTCAAATTCAAGAATTATTGTGTCGCACTGTTTTCCAAAGGATAACACATCTTCAAAATTTTTACTCGATCCAATAAAGACTTTGTTGCTATAAGGGCGACAAGGGCAGTCTTCATTTTCATCTAAAATATATATTTTTTCGTTTTGTCGAAAGGGTAAAAAAGATTGAATCATCATTTGACCGAGTTGTCCTCCAGTAATAAATCCTATTGTTTGGTTTGGGTTAATCATAATGTATCTGTGTAATAATTGTTTTTTGTAGTATATCAAAGATTGAGAGAAATATCTCTGTAAAAATTTTTTTTATTTGGTATACTCTCTTACAGAGAAGATTTTTTTATATTATTTTGAAAACAGTATATGAATATTACTTCAATTGCAAAAGAGCATACTGGAACCTTAATTCCAACCGTGATTGATAAAACACCTACCGGAGAGCGAGTATATGATATTTATTCACGGTTATTAGAGGATAGAATTGTGTTTTTAGGATCAGCAATAGATTCTCATGTTGCCAATACAGTTGTTGCACAGTTATTGTTTTTAGAGAAAGTTGATCCAAATAAAGATATAACATTGTATGTTAATTCTCCTGGAGGGCATGTTACCGCAGGGTTAGCTATTTATGATGCAATGCAATTGGTGAAACCTGATATATCTGTGGTGTGTGTTGGGTTAGCTGCGAGTATGGGGTCTATTATTCTTTGTGGAGGAACGAAAGGAAAACGATTTGCTCTTCCTCATTCTGAAGTTATGATTCATCAACCATTAGGAGGAGCAGAGGGACAGGCTTCTGATATTAAAATTGCAGCATTGCATATAGAAAAAACAGGAAATGTTTTATATAACATTTTAGCGAAACATACCGGAAAATCACGAGAACAAGTTGAAGCAGATTGTGATAGAGACAATTATATGACTGCAGAAGAAGCAAAAGAGTATGGGTTGATTGACGCGGTTATAGGTGCATAAGAATTTGTTTTTAGAATTTTTGGTATAGTGTATCAATAAGTTCTTGTAGCATTGTTTGTTCGAGTTTTTGAACTTTTGGTTTAAGTGTTGCGACGGTTTCATTTTTTGAAATCTCGCATGCTTTTTGGTTTATAATTTTTCCTGCATCAACTTCTTCAGAAACAATATGAAGTGTTGCTCCTGTTACTTTACATCCAAAATCTAATACATCTTGGTGAACAGAATTACTCATGCCACCAGCAAATGCTGGTAATAGTGATGGATGAACATTAAATATTTTATTTCGAAACGCATTTACAAAAAGAGGAGATACAATACGCATGTATCCAATCATAAAAACATAGTCTGTATTATTTTGGTGCAAAATATCCAATACTCTTTTATCGTATTCTTCTCGTGTTTCATTTTTTTTTGTTTCTATTATATAATAGGGAATAGAAAAATTTTTTGCTTTTGTTATTGCTTGAGCATCTGCTTTATTTGTAATAAGAAAACATGTAATACCTTTTTTTTGTTGAATATGAGTAAAAAGAGAGGGCAGATTTGATCCCGCTGTTGATGCAAGTATAGCTATATTCATAAGAACATGTTGAGAAGTATTATCGAGAGGCTTCTGTTGTACTGGTTGTAGTATGAGAAGCTTGAGAGGGTGTTGGTGTAGGAGTAGAAGTGTGTGATGATGTACTTGAACTTGCTCCTGTGGTTACGACTGGTTTGTGTGTTGGAGTTGGAGAAGAAGATGATGATGTGGTAGGAGTAGGAGATAGTGATGGAGTAGGAGTGACAGATGGTGTTGAAGTAGTGGTATTACTACTTATTTTTTGTTGTAATGTAATTGTAATTTTTTGTGTACTGATTATTTTTTTATTTTCATCTTTTGCATAGACAATATATTTATATGTATTTGGTTTAAGACCATCTACCCAATATTTCCATGTTTTTTGTCCTTTTTTATAGTGTTGGAGGGTATAAGATGAATCAAGTGTTAGATTGGAAATAGTTATAAATGCAACATCTTTGCTGGCAATTCCATTTAAAATAATAGTGTCTCCTTCTATTGTGGTATCTCGTCCTTGATTTGGAGCGGTAATTAAAAACTCTGTAGTATCAGTATTGTTTGTAGAATCCTCTGTTGTATTATTTTCGTCATATGATAGGAGTAATATTGTTGGAGCAGATTTTTCATTATTTTTATTCAGAGCGTATATTTTATATGAATTAATTCCTGGTAAAAGTGTTTTATACTGTTTACTTGCTGTATATGACCATTGTTTTGTTTTTTTATCATCAGAAAGTGTAGGAATAAACACAAGTTTTTCCGTGTGTGTTTCATTAGAAAATACAATCATGATTTTTTCTGTATCTTTTGTAGTTGTACCAGCTATTTTTTGCTTTCCATTTTTTACAACGAGAGCTTTGTCTTTAAATTGTGGAGTAACTAAAATGGGTGATGGGATATCAGTTGATACAGTTGTATTTTGAGATGTATCTACGGGAGGAGTTTCTGTCCCTTTGTACTGCGCAACAAGAAGAGATGATTGTACAATATCTCCTGTTGGAATCTTTGAGAATGTTGAAATATCAAAAGATTGTCCTATTCCAAATTCTCGAGATGCTTGAATTTTCCCATTATCTCCAATTTTTTGAATAAGGATTTTTTCTCCGTCAACATAACTTACAATATTATCTTTAAAGAGAAATGTATTTTTTCCTCCTGTGATATAAATATTATTTGTTACAAATATTTTAAATTCTTTTTCAGTATCAAAACCACTTTTTCCTGAGAATAATAGAGGTGTTTTTTTGATAGTAACTGCCCCAAATAATTTATTTTCATCTGTTTTTCGTAATTTATCAATAGAGAGTTTGCTCCCTTCTCCTAATAAGAAAAATGATAGGTTTGGAAGAATTATTTTTCCATCATTTTCTTTTTTTACATGAACAATTTCTCCTTCTGTAATTGGTTGATTATCTAAAATAGCGCTCCAAATATTTATATCTTTTGTTTGCGTTTCTGCAGTAGCTGAGTTTTTTTCGAATGTTGCATATGCACTTACTCCTTCATCAGTATTATAGATTGATTGTAAAAACCATACGATACCAATTCCTACACAAATAGATAAAATGAGATATATATATTTGAGAGTAGAAGATTTTGCTACTGGAGTTTTTGATGAAAAGGAGTTGTATTTGT
>JALUEA010000014.1 GCA_027053135.1 Candidatus Altimarinota bacterium | reverse complement strand
GAAAAATATCGTCGTAACTTTGCAACAGAATACTGAGAATATGTAAAATTTTTATAAAGACTATTACTTTCAAAGTATCGAAAATCAGAACCATTATCGGCAATAATAAAATGAAAATCATTCGGAGTAAGAATTTTTTTTTCACAAATTTCTTGTGCCAGCGTAAAGAGTGGGTACAAATGCCCTCCGCTTCCTCCTCCTATGAGTAATAGTTTTATTTTTTTCTTCATGAACAGATGCTGAAATTCGTAATAAAATCCCCATGGAAATAAGTGTTATTACCATAGACGTTCCTCCATATGATAACAAAGGCAATGTAATTCCTGTAAGAGGAAATAATCCCGTAACAACCATCATATTGATAAGACTTTGAGATGCAAACCATACAGTAATCCCTAATGCTACTAACTTCTCAAATTGTGTCTCTGCAGCTTTTGCAATATATATTCCTCGTATCGTAATAAAAATATACACTCCAACTAACAACAACATTCCTAAAAACCCCCAATATTCTCCTGTGGCCGCAAAAATCATATCGCCTTGAATTTCTGGTAAAAATCCAAAACTTTCAGTTGTATTTGAACTTCCTATTAAACCTCCATTTCCTAAAGAAATATGAGCTTGATCAATCTGATACCGTGCTGCTGAATCAACTTTTTCTGGTGAAAAAAAGGTATCAAATCGTTTTTGAACATAATCAAGTAAATGATACGCCCCAATCCCTAATAATAATAATATAAAAATAATAACTCCTATATGGACAATACTTGCTCCTCCAATAAAAAACAATGTAAATGATATAGCCATTAAAATAAGAGAAGAACCAAAATCAGGTTGTAACATAACTGGAACGACACTTAACGCAACCAATATAAAATACGGAACAAAACCACCCATAAAAGTTGCAATAGTTGATTGTTTTTTTGAAATCCATAACGAAGCATAAAAAATAAGTCCCAATTTCATTGCTTCCGATGGCTGAAACAAACCAAAAACTGGAATAGAAAGCCAACTTTTCGCGGTAAAATTCCCCTCTGCTGGTATTATCAATACAGTAATCAATAACACAATTCCCAAAATAAATATAGGAAGTGAGGCATTTCTCCAAAAAGAAATTGGAATAACAAAAGCAAAAAACATTGCCAACAAACCTATAACAATATTTCTCACATGTAAATTGAAATATCTATCGTTACAATTATTGAGAGAACAAAAAAAATCTGCTGCCTCTTTTGCTTCTGAAGAATTTACACATTGCCGCACTTTATATCGTTGAACTTTTACAGGAAGTGTATTATAATTTGGAATTTGTGCAATACAATACGAGTGTTTTGCTAACTCATGTTCTTTTTTACTTGAATTATAAACACTTACCCAACTCATCATCCATACTCCTACTAGTAATATAAATACTATACCCATTAAAAGAAACTTATCCAATTTTTTAAAGGTAGAAATCATAGAGAAGTATATTCTTAAAGAAAATTTCCAACTTGAAAATCCTATCATCTTTTGCTAG
>JALUEA010000013.1 GCA_027053135.1 Candidatus Altimarinota bacterium | reverse complement strand
CATCTATATTGACATGAACGATATGGTCACCAAAAGTGTTTGAATTTACTTTTGGCATTCCTTTTCCTCTAATTCGTAATGTTTTTCCTTGTTGCGTATAAGGAGGTATTTTAATTTTAGAAACACCATGAACAGTTTCTATTTCTACTTCTGTTCCTAAAATAGCTTGAAAGGCGTGAAGAGATATATCGGTATGTATATTATTTCCTTCTCTTCGAAATTTATGTGATGAGCTTACTGAAATATGGATAAGAAGATCACCTGCTGGTGCATTTTTTTCTCCTGCTTCTCCTTTTCGTGCAATTCGAAGGAGCGCACCATCAAACACACCTGCTGGGATATTTACTTCTACTTTTCTTTCTTCGAGAACTCGACCTGTTCCACTACATTTTTTACATGGTTTTTCTGGAATCTGTCCTTCTCCTTTACATTTTGGACAAACCATTTGTGTTTGTATTACACCAAATGGTGTTTGTTGTCTTCCTGTAATCTGTCCTGATCCATGGCATTCTGTACAAGATCGTGTTCCTGAATTTTTTTCTTGTCCGCGTCCTTCACATTCCGAACATGTATTATATGCAGAAAACTTAATTGTTTTTGTAAGTCCTTTGACACTTTCTTTGAAACTAAGTTTTATTTGTACTTCAACATCTCTTCCTTTTTTGGGTCCTGTATGTCGTGTTGTATGTCCTCCAAATCCACCACCGAAAAAAGAATCAAAGATATCTTCGTATCCAACTCCTCCTTGAAATCCTCCTCCAAAGGGATTTCCTCCAAAACCAGCACCATGTCCCCCGGTGAAAGCATCATGACCGAATTGGTCATATTGCATTCGTTTTTTGGCATCAGATAAAACTTCATATGCTTCAGAAATTTCTTTAAACTTTTCTTCGGCATCTGGAGCTTTATTGACATCAGGATGATATTTTGCCGCAAGTTTTCTGTAGGCTCGTTTTATTTCTTGTTCTGTCGCACCTTTTTTTAAACCAAGTAATTCATAAAAATCTTTTTTCATAAATTGTTTTTTTAAAATATTAACACTCTTGTAGTAAGAGTGCTAATATTTTATCAGATTATTTGTTTGAAGCAAAGAGATTGTTGTACAATATTTATTGTGAAAGAATTTTTTCTCTTTTTTATAAGAGGTATTACTATAGGATATATGAAGTTATAAATTTGAGTTGTCGTTTGTATAGAAAGTTTGATAGTATGTTTCGTGCCTATATTGGTATGTATAAGATGGGCTGGTAGCTCAGTCGGTTAGAGCAGTGGCCTCTTAAGCCATTTGTCGAGGGTTCGAGTCCCTCCCAGCCCACCAGAGATAGTTTTTTATTAGTATTATTTTACAGAGAGTACAAATGTTCAAGCAAATGAAAGACATGTACAAAATGCAGAAAGAAGCAAAAGCAATAAAGAAAGAACTTTCTTCTATTCATATAGAAGCAGAAGTTGATGGAGTTGTTGTAATTGTTGCGGCGGATCAAGAAATGATTTCTATTGAAATTCCTGATGAGTTAGCACAACCAGAAAAAAAAGTTGCTCTTGCAAAGGCAATTATCAAGGCACATGCAAAGGCGTCTAAAAAAGCACAAGAAGTTTCAGCTGAAAAGATGAAAGGATTGATGGGAGGATTAGGGTTTCCAGGAATGTCATAGAAAGAGTGTTCTTATAAAAAAAAGTCTGATACAGATATTGTATCAGGCTTTTTTTTTTATTTTACTTGTTTTATATTTTTCTGGAAAGTATGAATCTATTGTGTAGTATATACAGTGTGGTAATGTTGTTTTGAGGTTTTTCGGAATGGTTTGGTCGTATCCGAAACAAATAATATCAGGATTGATGTATTGAGGGAGTTTTAAAAAATCTGTGTTATCTCCGATATGGACAAATATTTTTATATTATTTTGTTTGCAAAAGGAAGACTGTCTTAGAAATGTATAAACAGTTTTTTTTCGTATTTCTTCTGAAGTATATGGAAATTTTTTTTTAAGAGTATATACATTTTTATCTGTTGCGATAATGACATGAAATTCATCATTTTTTTGGGCAAAATGGAGTGCTGAAGTAATAAAAAATTCGTGTCCTTTATGGAATAAATCAAAGGTTCCTGCTACTAAAATTTTCATATAAATATGTATTGGTAATTATTTTTGGAGTTCTTTTCTAAGGTGTTCATATTCTTTTGCACATTCAATATACAGAGAGTTTTTTGAAACGGATCCTTTATCATAGCATTTTTTGTATAAATCAAATGCTGATTGGTATTTTTTTTCTTTTTCTCGTAATTTTCCAACAAGAAATATAACATCTAATGATTCTGGAAACTGTACAGCAAGGTTTTCTATATATGTTTTCGCTACAGGAAGGTTGTTTGTTGAGAGTAAAGCCCATCCTTTGAGAGATAATGCTTTGGGGTTATTTGCAAAGTCCACAATAGCATTTTCCGCAAATGATCGACCAAGACTTGGAACTTTTAATTTTTGGAGTGCAATAAATGTTGCTTTGGAATAATCTTCGAGTGTTGGTTTTCCTTGTTCTAATATATATTGATAATGTTCTAGTGCTTCTTCGTATTTATGCAGTCCTACATACATGTCTCCTAATTGTTTTTCTGCGATATACCGTGGAGTATATCCATTTTTTATAGCTGTTGTAATTTGTTTTATTGCGTCTTCTGTTTGTCCTTCTTCGTATAAAGTAATACCGAGTAAATACGGACTAATAGGATGAGTTGGGTCTAAAGAAATTGCTTTTTCTAACATTTTTTCTGCAATTTCAAATTTTTTTAATTCAAGGTATGCATTTCCTGTAACAATCCATGCGTCTCTGTAGTTTGGGTTTTTCTCAAGAATTGGTTTTACATATTGAATCGTTAATTCATGAAAGTTTAATGTTTTCAGAGCGTTTCCAAGCATAAGGGTTAAGTAATCAGGGCTTCCGTCTCGAAAACTTTTATATGTTTTGTAAATATCTAAAAATATTTGTGCTGATTTTTTATATTTTTCATTTGAAGATGTTTCTATGATTTTTTTGGCAAGTGATTTCACTGTTTCATGATTATTTTCTACAACAGCAAGAATCATTTGATAAAAAAACTTATCGTCTGTTTCATCTAATAAGGGAAGGAGACTTTTAGCATCTTTCTTTTTTCCAGACAGTAATAATATTTTTACATATTGCTGTATATTTTTTTGGCTCTTATCAAGTGATACTAATTCTTTTGTGTATTGTTCACATTCAAAATAATTTCCTTGTCCGAGAGTTGCTTTTATTAAAATATTGAGGACATGTTCTGTATGTTCTTCGTTTTCGAGAAGAGTTCGTGCATATTGTAATTCTCCATTTTTTATAGCGTTTTCTGCCATTTGTAATTTCTCAATTAAAGAAATTTTTGGAGTAGGAGTTGGTGTTGGAGCGAGAGATAGAGTTGCTTTTGTAGTGGAGACAACAGCAGGTGTAGGAGTTGGTGTAGTGGTATTTATATTCAGAATTGATATGTTCTTATTTGTTATTACAAAATAAAATACACTACTTCCAATAAGTAACATAAGGAGCCCCAGTAAAAAATCTTTTTTCATAATGGTATAAAAAAGAGGGTAAGAGGAGATTTTTTTGTCTATAAAAATTGTATCAAATATACTATAATTTAAAAATAAACTCTTTTATGAGAATGCGTATTTTTTTGTTTTGATATTTTGATATAATAAATCTTTTCATGTCATGGTCATGGAGAGTTGTTTTTCTTTCTGCAAGAAAAATGAGATACTACTTGTGTGAATAGAGAGATATTTTTGTGTTCTTAGTATACTGTTGTATGTCTTTTACTGTTATTAATGAAGCATTTTTATGCGATTGGTGTGGTGAACAAAACCCTCCTTCAAAAGGGACATGTCGGAATCATTGTCGAAACTGTTTGTGTTCAAAGCATGTAGATGCGGTATTTCCTGGTGATAGAAAGAGTTTGTGTGAAGGAAAGTTAGTACCTATTGATGCATACCCACATCCGAAACATGAAATTGTTATTGTGCATAAATGTGAACAATGTGAAAAAGTTATTCAAAATAAAAAATCAGAAGATGATAATTTTGATGCTATTATAGCACTTATGAAAAATAATGCAGAAACTATATTTTTTTAAATATAACAATTTCTCGTCCAACAACTTGTCCGTCTCGAATATATCGAAGAGGAGATCGAAGAGGAGAGAGTCCAATTTTGTTTGTAAATTCTAAGAGTTCTGCAACAAAAGAGTATGTTGTTTTGTTTTTTCCTTTCCAAAATGGAAATGCAAATACAAGAGAAGAAATATTTTCTTTTGATAGTTGAAATAAAAATTGTCGATAGAGAGGAAATAAGTGTTCTTTTTGGATTTCATATTGTTTTGTAGTGATTGGTTTATGAAATATTTTTCCTAAAAATCCTTCTCCAACAACAGCAGACTTTTGTATTTTCTTTTTTTGATGAAGAGTAAAAGATTTTGTTGCATCTTTGATAAAAATATCTCGCAAGAAAAAAGGGGATTTTTTCCATTGTATATATTTGTCAGCTTTTTCTTCTTTGCTTATAGCAAGGTGTTCTATAGAGTCAAAATACCATTGTGTATTTTTCTTTGTTGCTTCAACCATTTTTTTTGAAAGGTCACTTCCTGCAATTTTTACCCCTAAAGACATTCCTTCTAACAATACGGTTCCCATTCCACAAAAAGGATCATAAATTTTTGCAGGTAAATTCCCATTTTTGTCTCGAGTCATATTGATCATTATTCGTGCAAGTTTTGGTGGCATAAGTCCAACATTCATATCTCGCACTGGTTTTTTCATATCTCGTGTCGCAAAATCGAATGATTTTTGTATATTTATAGATATTCCCCATGCCCATCCTGTAGGAAGAGGAATACAGACATATTCAAAATTTCCTTTTTCTAATAGTTTTTCTTTGTGTACTGCATAACTATCCAAGTTTTTTGCATTTCTGTTTACAATTCGTACCGAAAATTTATTTTCTTCGTATTCGTTTCCTTTACTCGCAAGTTTAATAGCTTTCTGTAAGCCAATTCCAAACTTTTTCCACCCTTGTTTACTTCCAATAAAAATTCCAATCTTCATTTTTTTTCCATTTTTTGCGTTTTGAGTAGCATGTTCAATAATACTTTGTTGTATACCGGCAAAGTTTTTTTCTTCACCTAACACAATTCCTGCTCGTATTATTCCTCCTAATTCATCAAATCTTTTTTTTACTTTTTGTTGTGGTAATTCGCTAAATGCAAATCCTGAGAGAACTTCCATTTCAGTATGAAATACAGAATACAGTTCTTCTCTTGCAAGATCGGATTGTGATCCAAGTTGAAAAAAAATATGAGCCATGGTTTTTAATTTTAAGTATCTATATTGTGTACTAAAAGAGTAGCATGGTTAGTGATAAAAAGGCTATTGTCTTATATAAAGAAGTATGATACAATTATTTGAATTATTTACTCTTGTAATAAATTACAAATATAAATATATAACCAAACAGAATATGTCAATTTTTACTAGTCAATTGAGTCTTAATACAAAAAAGAACTTTTTAGAAACTCGCCTTATTTTTGGTGGGGATATAGGTCATAATCTAGATAATAAATATACGAGCCAAGATACATTGGCAGCAGACCGAGAAGCATTAGACGCATCACGAGAATCACAAAGATTACAAGAGTGTACAGAAGTACAAACGGATATAAACGCTACATTAAAAAAATATGGCTTACAATTAAAACCTGGTATGGAAGAAGCTCTTGGGTGTACTCTTAAGTACGATGATGGAGGAACTAAAAATAACGTAACTGATGATTATATTAAATTCGCGGATAATCAGTTTTATAAAGTTACAGGAGAGAATGGAGTTGCTGAAAAAATAAAGAAAAATCAAGATGATTTTTCTTATCCGGAAATTCACTTATCGGAATATAATTTATCTCATGTTATGCATATACCTATTATA
>JALUEA010000012.1 GCA_027053135.1 Candidatus Altimarinota bacterium | reverse complement strand
GTCTGATTTTCTGTCACAGAAACATTGTTTCCTTCCGATTCTGTAATCTCTCCACTGCCAACAGAATCTTCTGTTTCTCCTTCTTTCATCCAATCTGGTAACGATCCTGTTTCTTCTGTTTCTGCCATTTCTTCCAAAACACCATTTTCTTTACTCTCTTTTTCTCCATCAGTCTGATTTTCTGTCACAGAAACATTGTTTCCTTCCGATTCTGTAATCTCTCCACTGCCAACAGAATCTTCTGTTTCTCCTTCTTTCATCCAATCTGGTAACGATCCTGTTTCTTCTGTTTCTGCTATTTCTTCCAAAACACCATTTTCTTTACTCGCTTTTTCTCCATCAGTCTTATTTGCTATCCCAGAAACATTGTTTCCTTCCAATTCTGTAATCTCTCCACTACCAACAGAATCTTCTGTTTCTCCTTCTTTCATCCAATCTGGTAACGATCCTGTTTCTTCCATTTCTTCCGCAAGAGAACTTTGTTCTTCAGTAGTATTTTCTTCTGTATCATCTCCATTTTTCATCCAATCTGGAAGATGTTCTTCAGAAATTTCTACCGCATCATCTTCTATATCATCTGTATTTTCTCCCGATTCTTCTTTATCAGATTCTTCTTTCGTCTCTTTCTTTTCTTCACTCTGACTTTTCAACGCTTCTAACTCTTCTATAGATTTTTTTGGATTTAAATCCTTTATTATTTCTCCAAAACTCTTCTCTGGATGATCCATTTTCTTTTTTATCAGAAACAATAATGGTAAGAAAAGAAAAAATACAAGAAGCAATATCCACCAAGGAAACGATGTAAAAAATGAAGATTTTTGCTGTGTCGTTTCATGTGGAACATCTGGATTATGCACAGGAGGTATATCTTCCCATCCCTCTTTTTTTCCTTCCTCTTTATCTTGTTCTGGTGCATCATCTGGTTCTTTTAAATCATCTGATCGTACAATAGAATCTTTCTTTTCTTCATTCTCTTTTGTTTCTGAAGTATTATCTATAACAACAGCACCCCCATGCTGACCTTTATCAAAATCCTTTGTAACTTTTGCAATAACAACTCTATCAGAATACACCCCAATACGTCCTATTGAATCAGTAACTTTTAATGTAACGGTATATGTTCCCTCTTTTTCATATATATGTTCAACATTTGGACCTTGTGCTTTAAATCCATCTCCAAAATCCCATGCATACGATAAATCAGTATTTGCTAAATTTTCATCTGCACGACTCTGAGAAGAAATAAAAGACGCTTTATTTCCATCTGTTTGAGGATAAAAATATGCAAACGGTGGTTCTGTTTTTAATTGTCCTTCTGATCTATCTAATACAGTAATAATTTTTTTTTGTATAATTGGATCTGATCCTACTTCTTTCAATGAACATGATGCATGATAAATTCCTTCTTTTGCATACACATATTTTACTTGTCCAATATCAGAATCTTCTATTTCAAAAATTCCATCTCCATTAAAATCCCATGATACTTTCGAATTTTTCGGATAATTAAAAATATTAAAGGTAACTGTTTCACCTGCTAAAATTTTTGTTCGAGAACTAAACAATAATGGTTCCAAAACCATATTTGCTTCTTTTTTATACGATGATGTATTTTTAACGGTATATTCTTTTGTTTTTTCATCATACTCACCAACAATGGTAACAGAAAAAGATTGTGTTTTTTTCTCTTTATCAATTGAAATAGGATATGAAGATCCATTCTCTGCTGATTCTGTACCCTTATTATCAAAATCATTTTTTGGATCTCCATCTCCATCACTATCAACAGAAAGATTTTCATCTATTTTATACTGTTTAATTTTTCCTGTTGATTTCCCCGCAAATACCATAACAGCATTTTCTCGTTGAGAAAGTTCTATAACTCCATCTTCATCTTGATGAGGAAGTGTAGAAACCTCTATATTTAATGGTTTAACAACAAGATTTTCACTTTTTTCATCAAAAATTATCGTTACAGAATCTGTCTTTTTATTCCCATTGGCATCTACTACTGTTAATATGGCACGAGAAGGAATTCCAGTATTTATATATACACGTTTAAAATATGTACCAGAAACATACGATGGATCATCTTTATTATCAATATCATTATCAGAAACTCCATCATTATCACTGTCAACAAAAATATCCGATTCTAATTCATAATGCGCTATATTACCCGTGGAATCTAAAAAAGAAAAAATAACTTCTTGTTTTTCCCCAGATAATGTAATAACTCCATCTTTTGCTTCAGGAATAGTTGTTAGTTTTGCCGATAGTTCCGAAAATGATGGAATTTTTTCAGCTACAGTAACTTCCACTACTGAAGTTTTTAAATCTCCATTTTTTTCTGTAACATTTAAACGAACAATATACTCTCCTCCTTTTTTAAAAGTATAACTAAATTTTTTTGTTTTAAGTGTATCTATAATTTCTCCATTCTGCGAAATAACCCACGACACTTTTGAAGAAGGAATTGAATTCTCAATATGAAGTGTAAGTTTTTCTCCTATTTTTGCATACACATGACTTGATGCATTCGTATGCAAAAAAAACAAAAATAAACTTGCAAATAATACACTAAAGAATGCTACAACTCGTTGATATAAAAATATATATTTCATATTACTCTTGAATAATAAATTGTAATTGTTCTCGCAATGGATTTGGCTTTATATCTTTTGCTTCTACTTCTAATATCACCACTCCAACTTCTGTTGGGGTAAATGAAAAAATAGCACGACCATCTATACTTTGCGTTGTTTTTGCAAAAAAAGTTCCTTTTCCTTCTATAATTTTTATCGAAACATCTCCTGAATATAAACTTCCATCTATATTTTGAATAAAAGCCAAAATATCAATTTTCTCTCCCAATTTTAGTATTTTTTCTCCACCATAAAGATTTAAAAATGATTCAGGAGTATTTGCATCTATTATAAGACTCTTATTGATTCCACTTGAAAATTCACCTACTGGCTTCCATTTTGATAACTCATAATTTATTGATGTTTTTTGTGCCTGAGTAATTGACTCCTTTAACTTTAATAATAATGCTGGATCATTAGGATTATTACTTAAATCAACATATGACTTCCTAATTTCTTGAATATCCGAATATAAATAATCAGTCTCTTTCACATCGCTTTGTAACGACTCAATTAAAGAAGATATTGTATGTAATTCTGTACTTGAAATAGTATCACCTTTTTGTAAATGAGTATCTATACTTTCTTTAACAATATCAATTTGTTTTGAAGAATCTTCTGAAATCAATGGTTTTAATTCATTCTCTGTACTGTGTCCTTCTTCAGTATTTACTATCACTCCCGATAACGCATTAAAATTTATCTTACGACGAAGTGTATCAACTGATCCTTGTGCGTCTTTTACCGTTAACGAAACCTCTGCCTTCATCTGCCCTCTTGGATATACATGCGTAAACACAGAAGTTGTATAATCTTGATCATTTGCAGGATCTCCATCTCCATCTGAATCTTTTGAACAATCTATATCCCAAACATATTCTATTGCATTTCCTTCAATACTTTTATCATATAATGAAGATTCCGCATTAAAGAATATTTCTTCTGGACGCATTCCTGTTTTTTGTACTTCAAATTTTGCTAATGGTAATTTTGCAATTTTTTCTACTGTAATATCAACAACCTTACTTGTTACTAACCCTTGATACAAGACCTTTACACGAACTGTCTTCTCTCCTGCTGTCTCATATGCATGGGACACTTTATTGACTTCTGTTGTTTTATCAAAAATATTATCATTATCAAAATCCCATGAATACTCTGCTAAATGCGAAATATCAACTCCTTCTTTTGTTTCTGCTAAAACCGTAAATACAACAGTATCTCCCAATAATACTTTTGTCGAACTTGGAACAATTTTAATTTGCGGAAGTCGATTTTTATCTGTTTTAACAAAAATAGGAGGAATTTTCCCAAAATCATCTACCGTAAATACTTCTGCATCATTATCATCTGTTACACTTCCATAAAATGAATATTCATTTATATCTCCTTCATTTCCATATGGTGGAATAGTTATAGTAGTATATGGATTTTGCGTTGTATGATACCCAATTTTTTCATGTTTTGTATCGTTTTTTCGTTCTATCCACCATGAATACTTCAGAATTTTCCCATCAACATCTTTTGCTTTCATAGAAAGACTTACAGATAATGGAGCTATATTTGTTTTTGGTTTTTTTGCTTTAAAGTTTATAATTTCAGGTACTGCATTTTTTACATATACATATACTGTTTCCTCTGCAGACTGCTTTCCAGAACGTTCATCAGTAACATGTAATGTTACTTTCTCACATTTTCCCATCTCTGAAACATTTTCAAATTTCCATACAACTGATTTATTTGTATTTACAGTATTTTCTGGGAATATCCATTTATACTGTAACGCAGAAGTTTTTCCATCTCTATTTACAGAGTTTTCCGCTGAAAATTCTGTTTTTTGTGAACGAAAAATTTCTATTCCATCTTTCCCACTTCCACAAATATTTTCTGTTAATTCTGTAAGTTTCCCATCAACAAATACCGATATTGCCGCAGTTGGAGCATCAACAACTCCTATAAATATTGTCTTTTTTACAGTAATTTTTTCTTCATTTTCATCACTTGCTGTTACATTCACAATATATCGACCAGATTTTGTATATACATGAGAAACAGTCGTTTCAGCAGTAATAACTTTTTTCGATCCATCTCCAAAATTCCATTCAAATGCTTTTCCTCCATTTGATTTAACGGTAAATTCTACTTCTTTATTCATTGAATTTACTAAAGATTTTGTCTCTATTTCTACTGATAACAGCGATTTTATATCAACTGTCTTCTTTATTGTTACACTTTTTCCAAAAGTATTCTGCACTTGTAATACAACATTGTATTCTTTTACTGTATCAAATATATGTTCTATCTGTGGAGTTTCAAGATTTGTTTTTTCATACACACCATCTCCATCAAAATCCCATGAATATCGTAACGCACCACCTGATGGATCACTACTTCTTGTTGCATCAAATAATCGTTGTGCTGGATTTGATCGTATTGTATTTTTAAATGAAAACCGTGGAATTGGATTCTCCGCTATAACCGTAAATGATTTTGAAAAAGTTGAAATATTTCCATCTGTATCATTTACAGTAAGTCGTACAAAATATGTATCTGGTATATCAAAAGAATATTCAAAATCTTTTGATTGAAATTCTGCAATAAGCTCTCCTTCATCATTTAAAATTTTCCAATCATAATCTTTAATAAATCCACCAGAACTCGAAGATCTCCCTCCAGTAAATTTCACTGTTTCTCCTAATTTATATTCTTCTTTTCGCAGTTTAAAATAAGCCACAATTTTCTTAATATCAACAATAACTTCTTTTGATTTTGTTCTCTCTCCAAGATTATCTTCTACAAGTAATGAAACAGGATGTTTCCCTGGCTTTGGAAAAGTATACAAAACCGATTTTCCTTGAGTTTCTTCTTTTCGTATTCCATCAAAATTCCAAATATATTTCGTAATAACACGTCCGTTTTTCGGTTTTGTAAGAGACGGATTAAAAATAATTCCCCCTTCATTTTGTTCCTGTGTAAACTCAATTGTTTCATTCATTGTTTTTCCTCCTACCATAAACAATGCTTCTGTTTCTGGTTCATGTATTGTAATTGCTTTTCGTGCAGTTCCTGCAATTATATTTTTAGCAGATGAAGTTACATGTAAAGAAAAGATATACCGACCTGGTACTTTTATAGGAAATGCACGTGTTATCCCATTTCCTATGTTTTGTTTAATTCCATCAGGACCAACCACCGACCAATGGTAATCATCATTAGTTAATAATGTAGATGAACCACCTTTTACCACAGTTTTTTCTGCAGATAATGTAACAATTGTTGGAGCCGATGAACGCGATGACTCTAAAAATATAAACGGTTTAATTTCTATTAATTTTTTCTTTATTTCTTGAATATCACTAATTTCCGTTTTTATATCTTCTACCACAGAAGAATCCGAAGAATTTTCATGTAACTGATGTAATAAATTTTCTAATGTATTTACTTTCTCTTCAAGATGACTATTATTCTTTACATTTTCTTTTAAAACTTCTATTGTTTTTTCTAATTTTTCAATATTAACACTAT
>JALUEA010000011.1 GCA_027053135.1 Candidatus Altimarinota bacterium | reverse complement strand
GATACTTGCAAATGATTAAAAATAATCAAAAAAATTGGAAAAAAGCACAAATTGTCGTGATGATTGATGAATACGCGTCAGTTAATGACCAGATTTTATTTCTTGAAAAAAATGACGCGAAAGAACTTAAAAATAATCTTCGAACATTGCTTGCTAAAGCAAGAGCAGCAGGTATCAAATTTTTTGTAGCTACGCAGAAAGCGACGAGCGATAGTATCGATACTACTTTGCGTGAGAATCTTCAGACTAAGATTTTAATGCGAACTACATCAAAAGAAGCGCAAAAAGCTGTGCTCGGCGGAAAAGAAGTAATTGATGAACTCGGTGTAGAGCCTGGGCGATTTTCAAAAGGTCGTTATATATTTTTTAGCGAAAAAGTCGTTGATGTCGTGCAAGCGCCTTTTATAAAAGAAGATTTATAATATGAGTTAAAAAAAAATATGTTAAAATTTGGAGGGGCTATGGATATTGATTCTATAGATAGTAGATTTTTAGATTTATTAAATGTTGATAACTATAAAGCTATTTCGAGAAAAGCTGCAAACTTAACTAGGGGTAATGGTGTTCCTTTAGTATCATTTCGTATTTTTCCATTATCTAATACAAATATATTTGAAACATTTTCATTTATATCAAAAACAAAAGAACGCTCTTTCTGCTTTTTTTCAAATTGAAATTGAGCAATAGAAAACGATGTATTACTATGCGATGATACTGTTTGTGCGTTTCCTGATGATGCTGATGCTATACTTATTTTCCCAGTATTATTATCAATAACCCAATCAGATGAAATATGTAATCCAAAAATATCGTCTGATGTATTCGTAAGATTTTTTACAAAAACCAAATGTGGAGGAAACAGTATCTCTGCAGAAAATGATTGAATCGGTTCTTTATTCGGATTATATAATACAAGTGCTACAGTATCTTCATTTACCTGTTCTAATCCAAAATATGCTGACCGCTTTTGCACTTCCGATACAATAGCCGGCAAAGATACTCTTGAGTGTTGTGATTCTCCATTTTCTTTATTCTGAAAAGAAGTACATCCTGCTATAATACACACTCCCAAAACTATCAATCCTCCATATATTTTTTGTATATTATTCATAAACTATTTGTAATGATACTCTAAATACACTCTATCATATATCTCT
This sequence comes from Candidatus Altimarinota bacterium, assembly GCA_027053135.1. GTDB lineage: Bacteria > Patescibacteriota > Gracilibacteria > CAIRYL01 > CAIRYL01 > SZUA-1403. Next base: position 5,022 of record JALUEA010000011.1, on the reverse strand, counting down.
TTTCTCTTCCCTATTTTTCATAAAATATTTTTTGTATATCATTTTCTGTCCATGCTCCTAACACTTGTAACTCATGTTCAAATGCGAGAATCTTTTGTAATAAATCATTCTGTTTTGCCATTGCATCTTCACGCGGATACCGTTTTGCTCCATCAATCAATCGTTCCTGTATAGTGACAAATGTATCATGCAATGCTCTTTTATCCGCATAATATACACACATTTCCTCTAAAGAAAATAATTCTGATCGAAAAATATCTCCTGTATAATGACTTTTTACCACTTGTCCCGTTGCATCAAAATGCATTGAAAGTAAAATATCTTGCATAGCATACGCATGATGAACGGTTCTATATTTCGATTTTATACGTTCCCAAAACGCACATTTCTTATCTGTAATATTTTCTTCTGGTTTATAATACTGTATTTGCTCTCTATCGTCTGCATTTTGTGGAAGTTTCGGAAAATCTACATATCGAACACAATCATGTAAAATTGCTCCTGATTCCACCAATTCACAATCAATAGGAAGCGCATTTTCTCGTAATTTTTCGGCACAAAACACTGCTATTTTTCGTACTACTTCAATATGATCTCTTACATGCAGAGGTGTTTGATACACATCTAATAATTTTCGTGCTTCACCAACAGAAAGAGAATATGGGTTTTTAAACACTATTTCTATATTTCTCCACTCAGAAGAAGTTTCTTCCCCTTCAAAAATATGAGAAAATTCTATTTCTATTGTCGGAATATTATAATCATAAAAAAATTCCTGTTTCATTTCATCAGGTATCCATTCCAATAAATAAATATTCTGCGCCTGTTTTTGAAAATCTTTACGAGAATATATAGGATACTCATCTCTATATTCATCTAAAACCTCTTCGGATCGTTCTTGTGTTGCTCTATAAAAATCTGCATGAATAATATTTATATCGGTATTCTTATGCTTCCCAGAAACCACTTCTATAATAGAAAAAGTAGGCGATGAAGACGAAACACCAAAATACTCTGAAAAAAATCGAGCAAATGTTGTCTTTCCTGCCCCAACCTCTCCTTTTAAAAAAATAACTTGTCCTCCTTCTGGAAAACACAAAACTCGCCGAGCAAGTTGTTCTGCGAGTTTTTTCAGTTTTTTTATATCAACTTTCTGTCCATTCATGATTCTTTCATAAAAAATTCTATGAATACCGTACTGTATGAGTACCATTTCTCATGATATCCCCCTAAAAATGTTTAGTGTTGTAATGAAGTATTTATTTCTTGTAACAAATGCTCCATACTTTGAAATTCTTTTTTATAATTTGTACTTTCTTTATACTCATTTATTGATTTCTCAATTTGTGCAAAATACTCCCCAATAAGTGGAACATCTACCATTTTTGCTACGAACCACACAACTACTCCTAAAACAACAGTAACTCCTAAAATAAATCCAATACCTTTTGCAATTCCTGCAAGTAAATTACTCCATAAAATTCTCCATGGAGACTGTAAGTACTGAATATACTCATCTATCCCTGATACTTCAAACGTTTCTATAATTTTTTTTTCTATATCTTTTTCTGCCATATTATTTCTATAAAATTATATTATTTTCGTGCTTCAATTTTTGCAAACCCACAAAATGGTTGCAAACACTCTGGAATATCTACCGATCCATCTTCATTTTGAAAATTTTCTAAAATAGCAATTAACGGACGAGAAGATACCGCCGTTCCATTTAATGCACATGCATATTGTAATTTCCCATTTGTATCTTTATATCGAATCTGTAATCGCCGTGTTTGATAATCATCTGCAATAGAAGTAGAAGTCATTTCTCTGTACTTCCCTTGACCTGGTAACCATGCTTCTAAATCATATTTTTTTGATGCGCTACATCCTAGATCTCCCGTACAAATATCCATCACTTGGTATGGGATCTGTAATTCTTTCAAAATTTCCTCTTCCAAATCTCGTATTTTTTCATGCATCTCTGTAGCCTGTTCTGGTTTACAGAATATAACCATTTCTATTTTTTCAAATTGATGAACTCGTAAAATACCTTTCATATCTTTTCCATAACTTCCTGCTTCTCGACGAAAACATGGAGAATAAGATACATATTGTAATGGACCATTATCTAAATCAATTACTTGTCCTGCATGAATAGATACCATTGGCACTTCACTTGTTCCAATTAAAAACAAATCATCTTCTCCAGGATTTACAATATAATTTTCCCCTTTTTCCAAATACCCTGTTCCATAAATAGCTTCTTTTCGTGTCATAAACGGAGGTATTACTGGTGTAAATCCTTTATGAGTAACTTTTCGAAATGCCCACATCATAAGTGCTTGTTGCAATAATGCAAGCTCGTTTTTCATATAATAAAATCGAGAACCAGATACTTTCGATGCTTGCTCCATATCTAATAAATCGTGTTCTTCTGCAATTTCCCAATGCTCTTTTGGAGCAAACGAAAAATGCGGTTTTTCTCCCTCCGTTCGTAATACTCTATTTTCTGAATCATCTTTTCCAAATGGAACATCATCTCGTGGAGGATTTGGTAAACTTTCCAAAATACTTTTTACCTTTAATAATGCTTTATTTGCTTGCTCTTGTGCTTCTTTTTGTTGAGACGCAATACTTTTCATTTCCTTCAAAATCTTCTCCTTTTCTTCCCCTTGTAATGTCGGAATCAATTTCGAAGCTTTATTTTGTTGTGCTTTCAAGTCTTCTGCCTTTTTATTCAACTCCAATGCCGATTTATCAACCGCTAATAACTCATCTATTACAGAAGACGGAATAGATTTTCTTCCAAGTTTTCGTTTAAATTCTTCTGGATTTTCTCGAATCGCTTTCAAATCTAACATAATCAATAAAAAAAGAAATGATAGTATCTCTATACTACGAAATATACAAAAAGAAGTAAATAATTATTCATTCTTTTCTCTACAAGTATGTACTTAATTTGCATCAAAATATGTTCTTCCATTTTTTATATATGTTTTTCCTGTTTTCGCCAATTCAGACCAAATATATTTTCCTCCTCTTACCAACACACCATTTTTAATGGTATCACTTGTGGTATTTTTACTCATAATAATAGGTTTCTTAAACATTCTCGATATTGCAACATATAATGCCGTCGTATACCCTTTCCCTTTAATCGATCGAGGCATCCACATACTAATTGCACCATTTTTCTCTCGTATTTTTACCGACCGTAAAACTCCCATTTTATTCGATAAAAAATACTCAGTATAACCACTTAAACGATCAAACTCTCCTTTTATAAGTTTTAAATTTTCGTTTTTCATCCTCTCTAAAATTCCCTCTATAGTATATCTCTCATAATGTAATTTCTCCAATCGCGCTTTCCGTAAATTTTTTTGTATTTTTAATTTTTTTAACGCTTTTGGTCTCTTCGCCATTTTTTTTATAAACTTCCCTGTTGTATCAAAATATTTCGCTAAATATTTCTTATATACACTCCCTATAACCGTTCCTGTACGAGAAACACCATTTTCTACTACTTCTAATACATACTTTCCAGACCGTGTTTTTCCTAAAAACTTCATAGCACTTATAGATCCTCTAACAACAGATCCCACCAATAAATCTTCTAATCCAAAAGAAACAAGCCCTTTTTCTTCAGGATAAAAAGATACATTTTCTTGTAACTGAGATAAACGGTTATGCATCATTTCCACACATTCTTCTTTCTCATTTCTTGGAAGATTTTCACAACGAACAGGTAACTTATCCAAAAATACTACTTTTAACTCTAAAAAATAGAGATATTCTCTAGAGCTATATATTATTTTTTGTATCATAACAATAAGAAAAAATATATTCTTTTTATTATACAATGATTACAAAAATATAGCAACAATACTTTACTCTCCTATAACATCAAAATTTCCCTCTACAATACTCACAATCTTATTTTTATTTTCTGGTTTATCTTCTTTATTTGCTAATTGTCCACATGCCGCATCTACATCATCTCCCATGGTCATTCGAATTGTTGATGGGACATCGTACTCATCTAATAAAATCTTTTGCATATTCCTCATCACTGATTCCTGAGGAGTAATTAAATCATCTCCACATTCTGGATTAACATTATATGGAATAAAATTTACATGTGCCATTCTATATTGCAACAATTTCCCAAGATTATGAGCATCTTCTTCTCTATCATTTTTACCTTTTAAAACAACATATTCATAAAAAATTCTTCTTCCTGTTTGTTTTGTATATTTATCTAATACTGGCATCAACATATCTAAATTATATGTTTTATTCATAGGAACAAGCGTATCTCGCAATTCATTCGTTGGAGCATGCAAAGAAAAAGCAAGATTTACTAATAAATCCTCTTCTAATAATTTTTCTATACCAGGAACAATTCCTACTGTTGAAAGTGTTATATGTCGTACTCCTATTCCAAATTTTTTATCATCATTTAAAAAACGAATAGCTGTGATAACATTTTCATAATTAAACATCGGTTCTCCCATACCCATAAACACAATATTTCGTACTCGTGCATCATGTGGTGGATTTTTCCCATTCCATTTTTCATCTGGATTTTCCAATAAATACTCTTTTTTCAATTCTCTATTCCAGTACAATACTTGCTCATAAATTTCTCGTGCTGTTAAATTTCGAATAATTCCCATTTTTCCTGTAGCACAAAAAACACATCCTGCAGGACACCCTACTTGAGACGAAACACAGACCGTTTTTCGTCCCTTGTGTCGCATTAAAACAGACTCAATAAATCTTCCATCTTCTGTTTTAAATAAAATTTTTTCAGTATCTTTACTTCGTACATGTTTTGTTTTTTCTAAAACAGAAAATTTCTGTTTTTGCTCTAACTCCCTTCGTAACGATTCTGATAATGTGGTAATTTCTGCAAAACTTGTTACTAACTCACGAAAAATTGCATGATTAACCTGTGTAATTCGAAATCGTTTTTCTCCTATTTCTTCTAAAAATTGTGAAAACATAGTATTAATCTTATAT
>JALUEA010000010.1:3052-6186 GCA_027053135.1 Candidatus Altimarinota bacterium | reverse complement strand
AATAAGCCAATAGATTTTTTCCTCTCCAATTCATTAACTTCCAATAAAAAACATAATAATAGAATATGAGAATACAATAATAACCATTCCTATAGCAGTCCATATTAAAATATCTTTTGCTTGTGACCGTTTTTCATCATCTGTTCCAGATATAATATATAAAATAGAAGCGTATACAAACGAAATAAATACCAAAATTCCCATAAATTGCAATATATATTCCAATACTCCAAATGCTTCTGTTAAAAATGCTTGTACTTGAGATGTTCCAGGATGTGTATCGCCTTTATTTGGATAAAACACTTGCGTAACTAATGGTTTTGCGAGCATTATTATAAGAATTCCAATAAAACTATATTTAAAAGTATTTTTTGCTTGTGTTATGGTTTCATCATCACCATCTGCCGTAACCAATTGAATTCCTGCATAAAACACTAAAATAACCAAAACAGTTCCTAATAATACTTCAGCACTATTGACAAGAATCATTGCAATTGATTCTACTGCTTTTTCTTGCAATAATTTTGTTTCATCTTCTGATCCTATAGGATCAAATATTTTTGTCATAGGTTCTGCAAGTGCCACCAACCCAAATCCAATAGTTGCATATACAATATTTGTTTTTTGTGTTTCTATTTGATCATCATCACCAGTTCCAAGAACCACTTTATATGCATACAATCCTAAATATACAAGTCCAATTCCTATAAACAAAAACTTCCCTAAAGGAACTATTTTTTCTTTAATAAGCTTTGTTGTCATATCAACTGCCCCATCTCCCTCAATTGGCTTTTGTACTTCTTTTAAATTCTCAACAACTGTTTTATACTCCGATGGTAAATGCCCAGAATCAGCTAATGTGAAAGACGGAATAAAAAACAGAAAAACAGAAAAAAGAATCTCCATCACATGGAGTAACAATAATGATGAAAAAAAAGTATTATACTTCATAAATCGGAACTTATATATCGTGTAATTGTACCATACTTCAAAAGAAATACAGAATGAGTTATATTGATTATTCTATACTGCATGTTATAAATACTTGTTTTTTATATAAGTTTATGTTAAAATATATAGAAGGGTAATTTTATTCCTTTTCAACATGTTGTATCTCCAAACACAACATATTCACATAATATTTATAATATTTATGAAATTAACAAACGATTTACAAACAACCTTACAAACAGTCGCATCATATATTAAAAATGCCAAAAATATTGTTTTAATGCCACATGCAAAAATGGACTGCGATGGAATGTCTGCATCTGTTGCACTGCATCTTATTTTAAACAAATTTGGAAAACACTCTACTACGGTATGTGCAGATCCTGTACCAGAAGCATTTGCTTTTTTACCTTCAAGTGATATTTTTTCTACGGAAATTACAGCACAAGATACACAAACAAAACAATTTCATCTGAGAGTAAATGATACCGATAATAAATTTAAAAATTTAGAATATTCTATTGAAAATGGGAAAATCAATATTATTTTATTTTCTGAAAACACTCCATTTCAAGAAGAAGATTTTTCATTTATTGGAGCACAACTCAAACCTGATCTTATTATAACACTTGATTCAGGAGATACATTGCAACTTGGAAAAATCTATGAAGATAATAAACCTCTTTTTGAAGAGGTTCCTGTTATCAATATTGATCATCATTTTTCTAATACCCATTTTGGAGATATAAATCTTGTTAATCACACCAGTTGTTCTACTACACAACTTATTTATACTTTAATTCCATTTTTACAAAAAGAATTCAATAATACGAACCAAACAACAGAAATTCTTGATAAAAATATTTCTACTCTTCTCCTTGCAGGAATGCTCACTGATACAGGAAGCTTCCAACATTCCAATACAACTCCTGAAGCACTTGATATTGCCTCTATATTAATAGACCACGGAGCAGAACACCAAAAAATTGTAAAACATTTATTTAAAACAAAAAGTGTACAAACCCTAAAGATTTGGGGGAAAATTCTTACCAAATTACAACAAGATCCACGATATAAAATCGTATGGAGTCATGTTTCCAAAAATGATTTAGAAGAAACAGGAGCAAGTTCTGATGATACGAATGATTTAATAGATGATTTAATGGCTACAACACCAAATACAGAACTTGTTTTACTGGTAAAAGAACGAGAAGATAATATTATTTCCACAAGTGTGAGAAGTGCAAGTGATGATATTGATTCTGTCGCGTTTACAAGTATTTTTGGTGGAGGTGGTCATAAACAAGCTGCTGGATTTAAGATTCGAGAACGAGGAGGAAAAAGTTTTGAAGAAATTGTCGCTGATATTGTATATGAAGCAAAAGTCTTCCAAGCAAAACGGTTACATATACCACTTCCAAAACGAGGACTTGTAGAAACACGTATATCTGAAGATCAAAAAGAAGCAAATCAAAAAGAAGTAATAAAAACACCACCAAGTCCATCTATGCCAGAATTTCCATTAGAACTGGAAAAAATGAATACAATGAATACAATAGAAGAAAAAAAAGGAACAGAACCAAACAATACTGTACCACAACCTCCAGTACAAACCGTTTCCCATCCTGCTCCAGATCAAATACAAAAAACAAAAATACCAAATGAAACAATACATACAATTACAATTGAACCGACACCAGAAGATACTCCTCAATCAAAAAAAAGTCTGCAAGAAAATATTTCATCTAATACACACAATGTACCTCCCCTTCAAAATACAACACCTGACGAAAAAAATCTTATAGAAAACTTACAAGAATTATCAGAAGAAGAAATTCCGTATGCAAAACATAAAGAATCATTTAAAATGCCAACTCCTGAAAAATATATAGAAAAACCAGCTGAAGAAGAAACAAATTATGATGATTTTGCTGATTTTCTTGCAAAAGCAGATGATAACGAAGATGTGGAATATTTAACAGAAACAGAAACCTCTAATATCACAGCCCCTACTCTCAACCCTTATCATACAAACACAAACAACAAAGAAACGATACCCAAAAATACACAAGAAAATATGAAAACAACAATTGATGAACAATTTTTTGAAAATAAAGAAAAAAAATAATGTAAAAAAAACATCAGAAGAAATTTCTTCTGATGTTTTTTTATATATTTTCTAT
>JALUEA010000010.1:0-3042 GCA_027053135.1 Candidatus Altimarinota bacterium | reverse complement strand
CAAGGTTACATACTCTCCTACTCATATTACGATTTTTTCCCAAGATATTTTTCAAAAAATTTCCGAATTTTTAATCGATTTTCTATTTGAGCCCATCCTTCATGTCCTTTTTCAAATGAAGCTTTTTGTGCCGAAACCTCTTCTGGTTTTGTTTTTCTTTGTGCAGCTTGAGCATCAATTCTCGCTAATTCTAACGCTACTTCTTTTTCTATTTCTTCTTCAGAAACCGTAATATCTGTATCTTCCTTAATCATAGCCTGTAACCCTAAACGAGAAAGAACAGCTTTCTCTGCATCTTTTCTCATCTCTTTTTTCAACTCCTCTTCTGTTTTATTAATCATTTCTAAATATTTTTTCCATGGAAGTCCTTGTTGAAGACCTTGCATTTTCATATTATCTATCATTCCTTTAATTTCTTCCTCTATGAAAATTGGTGGAATTTCTGCTGTTGTTCCCTTTCCTATAAGCTCAAATAATTCTTTTTGTGCTTCTACGTACTTCATGTCATCTTTATTTTTTTTCAAATGACCTTTTATTTCTTCTCGTAACGCATCTGCTGTTTTTGTTTTATCTCCTGTAATTTTTGCCGCAAACTCATCATTAAATTCTGGCACTTTCTTTTCTAACACATCTTGAACTTTAACCGTAAATGAAAATTCTTTCCCTGCAATATCAGTAGATTGATAATCTTTTGGAAATGTAATAGGAAATGTCTTTTCTTCCCCCTTTTTCATTCCCACAATCTCATCTTCAAATCCTGGAATAAATGCTCCACTCCCCAATTCTAGTGGATGACCTGCACTTTTCATTCCTGGCTGAGTTTCTCCTTCTGCATTTTTCCCATCAAAATCAATTACTGCAATATCTCCTTTCTTCGCCTTTCTCGAAACCGGTACTTTTTCCGCTGATTGATTACAAAGCATTGTAACCTGTTCTTCTATTTCTTTTTTCGTAACTTTTGATGCAGTAATTTTTACTTTTGAAGGATCAATTTTCCCAAGTTTTACCTCAGGATACACTTGAACAGAAATTGTAAACTCAAATGGATCTATTTTTTCTATAGAAACTTCTGGCTGTGCTAAAGGATGCAATTTCTCTTTTTTCAATGCTTCCATATACCCTTGAGAAATAGCCATATCAATTGCTTCTTGCTTAATAGCACCTTCTCCTGCCTTTTGTCGTACAACAGATTCAGGAACATGCCCCTTTCGAAACCCATCAACTTTTATAGTTGAAGCAATTTTTCGAAGTGCCGTTTCTTCCATTTTTTCAAATTCTTCTTTCTCTAAAGATACTCGTAACTCAACAATAGAATCTTTTTTATTTTTTCGTGTAATTTTCATAGTAGATATAAAATATAATCGTACATTATAATACTGCTTTTTTCACTCTTTAAGCAAGTAAAACTTCTTCAAGTTCTTTTTCCTGTCCTTCAAACGGACCAATAACTGCCATAGCAATTTTCTCTGGAACAAATAATTCTTTTGCTACTACCGAAATATCGTCGACAGTCACAGCATCAAGTAATGAAAAATATTCATCTAATGATTTTATATCATCTTTTAATACAAATTGTGTTCCTAAAAAATTTGCAACTGATTCACTATCTTCCATTCGAAGTGTTAGTTTTCCTTTATAATAATTTTTAGCACGCTCTAACTCTTCTTCTGTTGGTTTTCCTTCTTCTGTTGTAATTCGCAAATACTCCTTTTTTATTGCTTCAATAGCTTCTTTTGTCCGTTCAATAGTTACTCCTGCACGAGTAGAAAATAACGCACAATCAGTATATGAATCAACAGAAGAACTAATAGAATAACATAATCCTTTCTCTTCTCGAACACTTGAAAACATTCGTGATGACATATTCCCACCTAAAATAATGGAAAGTAATGTAACTGCAAAATTTCGTGTATCTTTTCTATTAAAAGACGGATACCCTATAACAATTTGTGCCTGTTCTGTTTTTTTATTTCGAATATGTACACGAGTATCATTCTTATAAAATGAATCCCACGAAAACGGATCTGCAAAACATGTTTGTTTTTTCGGATCAGAACCAAAATCAAAATACTTTTCTATTAACGATTCATGTTCTTGTGCTGTAATATTTCCTGTTGCCGTAATAATAATATTATCTGGAGTATATAATTTCTCTTTATACTGCTGAAAATCAGCTTGATTTACAGTAGTAATAAACTCTACTGTTCCAATTTGATCTCTTCCCATAGGATGATCTCCAAACATAAGTGCTTCAAAATCCCATCCTATTTTATATACAGGCATATCTTCATACATATTCATTTCTTCAAGAATGACTCCTCGCTCTTTCTCTATTTCTTCTTGAGGAAACGTTGCATTCAAAAGCATGTCAGATAAGACATCAAAAGCAAACTCTTTTTTCTCACTTGCTACTTTTACATAATAGCCAACATATTCTTTTCCTGTAAAAGCATTAAAATCGCCACCAACTCCATCAATAGCGCGTGCAACATCTTTTGCTGTCTTAAATCGAGTTCCTCCTTTAAAGAACATATGCTCCTGAAAATGTGCCAGTCCCCTCTCTTTCTCTGATTCATATCGACTTCCTACCCCTACTAAAATTAATAGCGTTACTGTATTCGTCGATTCACTACTTGATGTTACTATTTGCAATCCATTTGAAAATTTTTTATGACTAAACATATTTATATTTAAATAATATTTTCGCTTCATAATACCCTATATCATATATTTTGAAAAGAAGTATAAAACGACAAATATTAGAAATCTGTTAAAATAGTAAAATAAAAAAAAGTATCCATAGAAAAAAAAAGAAAAAAAGAGTATTATCTGAATACATAACACTTCTTTCTTACATACAACTTTATGAATGTACAAGCAAAATGTCCCAAATGCCATTATGAATTTTCGTTATCAGAAGAATTTCAAAAAGAAATAGAAGCAAAACATCAAAAAAAATATCAAGAAGAATTAGAAAAAGAAAAAATTTATTTATGGAAAATTGCTCAAGAAAAAGCGAATGAAAAAATCAAATCAGAATAT
>JALUEA010000009.1 GCA_027053135.1 Candidatus Altimarinota bacterium | reverse complement strand
GTCATAGTGTTTATTAAAGATTTTTGTACTATAAAGAAATGGAACTTTATTTTTTCTGTAATATTTCAACTACTTTTTCTACACTTTTTGTACTTCCTAGTACAATAGAAGTTCGTTGATGGAGTTCTGTAATGCGTATATCAGTAATATTGTTTCCATATTCATCTACTGCACTTGCATTTGCATTATTCATTATATATGCCATCGGAGCACATTCATAGAGTAATCGGAGTTTTCCATTTGGGTATCCACTATGACTTGGGTAAGTAAATATTCCGGATTTTTTACAGAGAATAGAATTTATATCGGGAACCATTCCTCCTGCATATCGTAAGGTTTTTTTCTGTTCTAAAAAATAATCTAAAACAGCTTTATATTCTGGTCGTTCTGTTGAAGCTCGTAAATTCCCCATCGCAAAGATTGTAGCATTTTCTGTAACAGATATATTTTCTTTTGAGAGATGATATTCTCCAATATCTGAAAGAGTAAATTCATGGGTATTTCCAGCAAATGAAAGGATTGCTGTTGTTCGTGGTCCGTATTGAATATATCCAGCTGCAACTAAATCATTTCCAGATTTTCCGATAAATCCATTTCCTTCCCAAATTCCAAAAATAGTTCCAACACATCCGTTTGTATCTAAAAGGGAAGATCCATCAAGCGGATCAAATGCAACAGAATATAATCCGTTTTTTCCATTAATAGATACAGTTTTTTCTTGTTCTTCTGATGCAAATTCTGCAATAAGTTCTGAATCAGATAAAATCTTACAAAAAATTTGGTCACATTTTACATCAAGTGCCATTTGTTCTTCTCCTTGTATATTGGTATTCCCACTTTTTCCTGTTTCTTCGGTTCGAATAGCATGTTCTGCATATTTACTTGCTCGCATAATATCTACAATTACCCGTTGTAAATTGATAGGGAGATTCTTATTTTTTTTATTATGTTCAAATAAAAAGTTATGAAGTGATTGCATTTTGGAAGAGAATAAAAAATGAAAATATATACAAAAATAGTAGGGGATTTTTGTATTTTTTTGAAGAGGATTTTTTCGGAATGATACTATTATTCGAAAAATTGAATAATAGTATCTTCATTTTTATTATCAAAAAGACCTTCTGCAATAGGAATCTTTGTCTCATAATTTAGTAAGGTCAATCTAAATTTTTGGGTTCTACCTCTCTTAGGATGTTGTTCATAATAATTAACAATGAGATAGTTATCCTAAGGATATTCAAAGTTTTTTATGAGCCTATTAAAAAGAGACATTAATTTTGTTTTACCAAGAGGAAAAATATAGCTAAAAATCTTAGAGATATCTCGCCAAGAAACATGGCTATATCTCAATATTAAAATCAAATCATTTATTTTACTCTCAAAGTCAGCAAGAAGAGTTTTCCAAAAACTTTTATCAGCGTGATATTGTTTACCACAATTTGGGCAAATATGCTTACCAACTTTAATCTTTCCAAGATGTTTCCTTTGGACATAATCATAACCATTATGAACCATCTTTGTACCACAAGAACAAGTAATAGTCTTTTTAAGACGAAAGACTTTATCAGAAGTGTACTCATAATCATTAGACTCTGGAAGAACACT
>JALUEA010000008.1 GCA_027053135.1 Candidatus Altimarinota bacterium | reverse complement strand
ATAAAAAAGAGTGTATTATTTTTGTAATTTTTATTTTTTTATACATCATAATAGTTGTGATAATGAGTATTATTTCAGCAATCCAAGCACCTCGAGAATATGTTTTATACATAATAAATAGAATACTACTCAAAAGTAGTATATATATGATGTAGAGAAAAAAATTGAGTGTTTTAAATGTTTTAGGATAGGATTTGTAGTATTTATATTCACTGTGAAATACATGTTTTTTTTGGAGAAGAAAACTTGCAAGAATTCCAGTGAGAAATACGAGAAATCCAGCAAATCGAATTGGACCTGCAAAAGTAGATTGAATTCGGCATTGATTTGTATTTTCTATTAATTGGCAAAAACTTGCTGGTTTTTCTATGGTATCGACACTTGGAGCATCGAAATATCCAAATTGAATTAAAAAGTTTGCATCTGAAAAGTATTGGAGGTATGCAAATGCAATAACAAAAATTCCAGAAATGAGAATGGTAATTCGTAACTTTTTTAAGAAGGTATTGTTCGTAAATACCGGTAAGTGTTTAAAACAAAATAATACCCATAGAAAAAAGAAATCGTATTTTATTCCTAAAATAGTTGGCATAATTCCAAGAGAAGGGTTGTATTTCCAGATACCAATAAGAAGTCCAATAAGAGAAAATAAAATAATAAAAACATCAATATAATCAAATTGTTTTTGTGTTTCTCTAAAATGGTGAAATAACCAAATAGCAGCATTTATGAAGAAAAATACGAGTATAATTTCTTTCCATCCACTTAAAAAAAACGGAGCAGCACTGGTAAAATCAAAAAATAAACTATTTATATAGGTAACACCAAGTGCATGAAAAGGAAGAAGAAAGAAGAATAAAAGTGTTGTATACTGTACAATTCGCATAAAAGAGAGTTTTTAAAATTGTGTAAAAATATTTTTTCTATAGATGATAATAGAAAAAGAGAGAAGAATATAGTCCCTTCTCTCTTTTTTGTTTTTGATTTGTTCTTGTACTTATTATGCTTCAGCTGGAACAACTCGTACAAACCGATTTTTGAATACTCGACCATCAAATTTTGTTTGTTTCTTTTCGTAGTATTCAACTTTTCCATCTGTAAGTGCAAACAATGTAAAATCTTTTCCAGTTCCTACATTTGCTCCTGCAAAATATTTATTTCCTTGTTGTCGAACAATAATATTTCCTGCAATTACTGATTCACCTCCGAATTTTTTTATTCCTCGTCGTTTACTATTACTATCACGACCATTACTTGTAGATCCTCCCGCTTTCTTATGTGCCATTGTATAAAATTAAATAATATGAAAAGTTTTTAATAACAAGAAAAAAGTGATGTGTCCACTGCATTATCTTTCAAATGCGACTCGTGTTTCCATCGTGTTATTTCCCCTTGTTGTAGCAACAGTATTAGTTTTACAAATTCTATTGCTGAAGTCAATTTTATTTGATACATTTTTTGTGGAACTGAGAATTCGAAAGCATCGGATATAATTAAGATGCTCTAGTAGAGAAGAGTCGTCTTATTTTTTTATTATTTAATACATGTATATGATAGATTCAAAACAATTTTTTAATGCAATAAATAAAATTGCATCAGAAAAAAACATTGATAAAGAAGTAATTTTAGATGCAGTAAAGAGTGCATTTGCAGCTGCATATAAAAGAGATTTTGGTTCAAAAGATTTAGAAGTAAAAGTGGAATTAGATGAAAATTCTCCAGAATTAGCAAAGATTTATGTTTTGAAAGAGGTAGTAGAAGATGGAGATGTTATTGATGAAAATTTTGAAATTGATGAAACATCAGCTAAAAAATATGATGAAGAAGTGGAAGTGGGAGATGAATTATATATTGACTCGACTCCAACAGGGTATGGTCGAATTGCAGCACAAAGTGCAAAGCAAGTGATCTTACAAAAAATTCATGAAGCAAGTCGAAAATCATTGTTTGAAAAATTTAAAGATAAGGAAGGAACAGTTGTTATAGGAAGTATTAATAGGGTAGAAGGAGATCATGTATTTGTTGATACAGAAGGAACAACAGTAATGCTTCCTGCAAAATATAGAATAAAAAAAGAACGGTACTTTCCAGGAAAGCGTTTATGGCTTTATGTTGATAGAGTTGCTTTATCTTCAAAAGGACCACAAATTATTTTGTCTCGAACTCATAAAGCATTGGTAAAACATATTATGGAAATTGAAATTCCTGAAATTGCTACTGGAGAAGTAGAGATTAAGTCAATTGCACGAGATCCTGGATTTCGATCAAAAATAGCGGTATACTCTGATGATCCAAATGTCGATCCTGTAGGAGCATGTATAGGACAAAGAGGAGCACGAATTCAGCCAGTTATGGAAGAGTTAGCAGGAGAACGAGTTGATGTTATAGAATGGAGTAACGATCCAATTCAGTTTTTAAAACGAGCATTACAGCCTGCAAAAATTGGAAAAATGTTTATTGTGAATGATCAAGATTTTAAAGATGAAGAAACTGGTAAATTTGTTAAAAAACGAGTTGCTGTTTTTGTAGAAGAAGAGGATAGAGCAATGGCAATTGGGAAGAAAGGTCAAAATATTCGACTTGCGACAGATTTAACAGGATTTGAAATTGATATGTATAATCTTGATGAATATGATGCTTTTATGAAACAGTTTGAAAAAATGCAAGGATCTGAGTAAGAAGTATAGAGAAACTTTTTTTAAAAATATGTTGCAGGTAAAAAATTTAATGGCATCGGTTACTGATTCTACAGGGAAAGAGACAGTTCTTTTGAGAGGTATAGATTTTTCAGTACAACCAGGAGAATTTCATTTAATATTAGGAGTAAATGGAAGTGGAAAATCAACTTTTGGAAAAGTCTTACTTGGTTCGTCACAGTATAAACAGACGGGAGGAACAATTCATTTTTTAGGAGAAGATATTTCTGATAAACCTACTTTTGAAAGAGCACAGATGGGAATATTTTTATCTCATCAATCACCTCCAAGTTTAGAGGGGATTTCGGCGAAAGAAGTCTTGAGAGCTTCTGATAAAGCAAGTACACATAAGCGAACTTTGTTTCGTTTTAAGAAAGCATTAAAAGAAAGTTTAACAGCAGTTGGTTTATCTCATGATTTTATTGAACGAGAATTAAATGTAGGATCAAGTGGAGGAGAACGAAAGAAGATGGAAATTGCATCTCTTTTAACTATTGGTGCAAAATTGGCATTTCTTGATGAAATTGATTCTGGATTAGATGTTGATGCATTAAAAATGGTATCAGATGGAATTATGAAATTCTCAGAAAATAAAGAAAATGCTGTTATTTTAGTATCGCATTCAGAAACAATTTTAAAGTATGTACAACCAACACATGTTCATGTTTTTTGTGGAGGACGAATAGTTGCTTCAGGTGGAATGGAGCTTGCATTAAAAGTACATGAAAATGGATATAATGCATTTTTGGATTGTGAAACATGTGTAAAAAATTAATAACTATAATCTATCATGAGGAATAATACGAAAAATACAGAGCAGAAAACTTTTACTATTTTGCGAAATGATTATTCGTCTTTTTCGTTTGATGCAATACATGTTATAGAATCAGATAATGTTTTTCATGTATCATATGAATATACATTGCATGCAAATACCGAAAATGCTTTATCAGAAAGGAAAGATATATCATTTGTGCATCGATTGATTTTCCCAAATAATCCACAAAAAAAGGCAAATTCAGATGATTTAAGTTCTGCAATTTTTTATTTAGGAGTAGCAGAAATGGTTAATTATTGGAAGGTCGCATGTCCAAAGGTTATAGAAATTAAAACAGGATTTTTAGATGACTATCAAAAATTATGGTTTCGAAATATTTTTTATAACGGGTTAGGGGAGTTTATGTATCTCAACAATATTGTTGTATCAGAAGAAGATTTTTTTGAATTTATTATTCCAGAAAACATAGATGTTCTTGCTCCTATTTCAACAGTAGCATTATCAGAAAATATTTTGTTACCAGTTGGAGGAGGAAAGGATTCTATTGTTACATATGAGTTGTTACAGAAAGCATTTTCTTCACAAATAACGCTTTTTGCTGTGAATCCAATAAAAGCAACAAAGCGTTTATTTAAACGAGTAAAAAATATTCATAAAAAAGATAGTATAGAAGTAAAGCGTATACTTGATCCCAAAATTTTGGAATGTAATAAGCAAGGCTTTTTAAATGGTCATGTACCATTTTCTGCTTTACTTGGTTTTACAGCAGTTTTAACAGCTCTTCTTACTGATAAAAAATATATTCTTCTTTCGAATGAATCAAGTGCAAATGAAGAAAATATCGTATTTGAGGGAATGAAGATAAATCATCAGTTCTCAAAAAGTTTTGAATTTGAAAATAATTTTCGGACATTTATTCACAAATATATTCATAAAGAGATAGAATATCTTAGTTTTTTGCGACCGTTATCAGAAATTCAAATTGGGAAAATATTTTCTCATTTTCCAGAGAATTTTCCTATTTTTAAAAGTTGTAATGTAGGGTCAAAGAAAGATGTTTGGTGTAATGCATGTCCGAAATGTTTATTTGCCTATATTATACTTTTTCCATTTATACCAAAAGAACAGATAATACAGATATTCGGAAAAGATTTATTCGCAGATGAAAGTTTACGAGAGTATTTTCATGCTCTTGTTGATAAGACAAAGGTAAAACCGTTTGAATGTGTTGGAACATATGCAGAAGTAAATCTCGCTCTTCAATTAAGTTTATATCAATATGGTATAGATAAAGAGAAAGATGTTACCGTATTACCGATATTACTTCAAGAATATGTTTCAATGTATTTTGATAATTCTTTAGAGAAGATAGAACCGAAAGAGTATTTAGAAAGACATTCTGAACTCTCTACGATTGATACAGTACATCATAATCTTCATGCAATATCGAAACTTTCTTCAGATTTCTTTGAAAATATGAGAGAATATTTATAATATATCCTCTTTTGTATTGTTATGTACAAGTCGCTTACAAATCTTTTGAGATATGTTTCTCAGTATACGCGTTTTGGTATATTAGGTTTTGGACGAGAAGGGAAAGCCTTTTTACATTTTTGTCTTCAATATAGGGAACAGATAACTCATAATGATCCAATACATATTCTTATTTTTGATAAGTTTTTAGAACAGGACCAATTAAATCAGTATTTGAAAGAGCAAGGGATTGATCAAAATGCGAAAAATATCGTAATACAATTGTATTCAGGTGAACGGTATACTGAGTATTTTTCGGATGCAGATATTATTGTAAAAGCTCCAGGTGTTTCTTGTTTTCGTGAAAATATATCAGATACAGATATTAAGAAGTATAATATTACTTCGCTTTCAAATTTATTTTTACAGTTTTTTGGAAATCAAACGATTGGAATTACGGGAACGAAAGGAAAAAGTACTACTTCTGCTTTATTGCATTATTTATTTACACAAGCAGAAAGAGAATCGTTTTTAGTTGGAAATATAGGAACTCCTGTTTTTGAAATTTTGGAAAACATTACGGATAAAAGTGTGATTATTCATGAATTTTCATCACATCAACTAGAACATGTTACTGTTGGGCCAAAAATTGCGGTATTATTAAATATGTTTCCTGAGCATTTAGATTATTATAAAGATACAGAGGCGTATTTTAATGCTAAGAAAAATATTTTTCGTGTTTCTCCAGGAAATGATAATGAATCGTATATTTCTATAGAAAATGATAATTTTCACGATAATGATGGGTATAATCAAAGAAAAATACAATTATATTTTAATCAATTCGATACTTCAGAAACGTATTTAGAAAAAGTACAGACAATATCAGTTCATAAGGATTCTATTCGTGTAGCAAAGATTATTTCAGATATATATAATTTGTTTCCAACAGATGACGCGTTTATTGCATCTGTTAATACATTTCCATCTCTTGCTCATCGTTTAGAATTGATAAAAACAAAAAATATTTGGTATATAAATGATTCTATTTCTACAATTCCAGAATCAACAATAGAAGGGATTCAATCTGTTATTGCATTAGAACGCTTTGGAAAAAAGTTAGAAACAATTATTTTAGGAGGTTTTGATAGAGGTGTTTGTCTTGATACTTTAGTTGATTTTGTTATGAATACAAATATAAAAAATATTTTTTTAACGGGAGAAACAGGTAAAATCTTGAAAGAAAAAATACAATCTAAAGGAATAAAATATTCGTTATTTTTTACAATAATGGAAAAAGCATTTGGTACTTTTTCTGATACATATTCTAATTGAGAGATGTTACCCATTTTGGTAATTAC
>JALUEA010000007.1 GCA_027053135.1 Candidatus Altimarinota bacterium | reverse complement strand
AAGTAAGAATATATTCTTGAATTTTTTTTACAAAAAATATATTCTCTCTATAAAATTCTTGTAAAGAATATTGTTTGTTGTTCTCTATTTTAATTTATTTATGTCGTCTACAAATACTATAGCGCTTGATGATGCGTATGTGCGCTTATCAAAGCAATCTGTTGATGTATTAGAAGGGAAAAAAGCTTTAATTCGAGTAGATTTTAATGTCCCTATGACTGATGGGAAAATAGTTGATGATTCTCGGATTAAAGCAGCATTACCTACTTTAGAATATTTATTGAAGAATAATTGTTCTATTGTTATTTTGTCTCATTTAGGACGACCAAAAGGAAAAGTAGTTGAGGAATTACGATTAAATGCTGTTGCACAACGCTTACAAGAGTTATTAGGAAGAGACATTGAGAAACTTGATGCGTGTATTGGAGACGAAATTCAAAATAAAAAGAAAAATTTACAACCAGGAGATATTTTATTACTCGAAAATACACGATTTTATTATGAAGAAACTCATAATATTGTATCATTTGCAAGAGAATTGGCACAACATATGGATTTTTTTGTTCAAGATGCATTTGGTTGTGTTCACAGAGCTCATGCTTCAGTAGAGGGTGTTACTCATTTTCTTCCATCTATGATGGGGTTATTGGTAGAAAAAGAATTTGAAGCATTGAAGTCAGTGTTTGTTACCAAGAAAAAACCATTAACACTTTTAATTGGAGGTGCAAAAATTGATACAAAAATAGGTGTAATTCGAAATTTTTTACCAATTGCAGATACTATTTTAATTGCTGGAGGACTTGCAAATACATTTTTTAATGCAAAAGGGTATGATGTAAAAGAGTCACTTGTAGAACTTGACAAAGCAAAAATTGCTCTTGAAATTTTACAAGATGCGGGAGAGGAAGCGTGTCAAATAATGCTTCCTCGAGATTTTGTTGTTTCAAAAGAAATTTCTGAGAATGCAAAGACAAGAATATTGAATAGAAAAGCAAATGAAGAAATGGAAGATGGAGAAAAAATTCTTGATATCGGGCCAGATACTATTAAACGATTTTCTGAAGTTATAGCAAATTCACAAACAGTAATTTGGAATGGACCTGCTGGATTATTTGAATATACTCCGTTTTCTGAGGGAACAAAAGCCTTAGGAAAAGCAATTGAAGAAAATCCAAATCTTACCATTGTTGGAGGAGGAGATAGTATAGATGCAATACACCGTTTTGGATTTGATACAACAAAATTTTCTCATATTTCTACTGGAGGAGGAGCTATGTTAGAGTTTTTAGAAGGGAAAATGTTACCGGGAATATCTGTATTGAAAAAACATAAAACACTATAAAAAAATCTTTGTAATATTTTAGAGAAACTGTAAATGTATAAAAAACCAATAAAGCCATCATTATTTTTTAGAATAATAGATAGATTTTTACTGCTTCCATTTGGAAGAAAGATACTGTTTTCATTTTCTTTTATTGGATTTTTTTCACTTTTTTTCCCATGGTTTTATGAAGGATTAAAGATGTTTAATGCATTAGAAAAGTTTTCTATTATGGGAGGTATGTTATTTATTATTTCATTTTGTCTTGTTTTGATTTCTATTAGAGAAACATTCTTTTTTAAGAAAAATTGCTTTGGAATACGAAATTATTATATTTTTTTATTATTA
>JALUEA010000006.1 GCA_027053135.1 Candidatus Altimarinota bacterium | reverse complement strand
ATAAATTTCAGGATCAAATTTATAGCCTTCAAAATCACTCATAGAAAATTCAAGTGAACTAACATGAACTTCATCATAATATCCTCTGTTCTTTATTTCTATATCTACTAAAACAAAAATATTACCGGGAGAAGAATCTATTTCAATCTTTTTACTTGTATCAAAGTAATACTTTTTAACTTTTTTCTTATGACTTTTTCTCCAGACTTATCTTTACGAGAACATCTTTCTCTCCCATATCATGAACTTGAAAAATTTAACCGTGAAATAAAAAACGAACAACTTGAAGGGAAATCTCAAGAATATTTTCAAAAAAAAATTACAGAATATTTAAAAAATGAAACACGAATTAAAGCAATAACTGTTGCATTTTCTGACCTTGAAAGAAAAATTCAAATGCTTGACTATGACAAGAAATTTTTTCTTGGGTCTATTGATAATCTTACTTTTGATGGATCCTCTATTTCAGGATTTACAGATTTAGGATCTTCAGATCTTCGACTAAAAATAGATTTTGGATCATTTCGACTACTTCCATCTGATATTTTTGGAACAGGAAAAGGAATTCTTTTTGCTTCTGTTCGTAATATCGATGGAACGCAATTTGAATCAGATTTTCGAGGAAGACTTGCTGAAAAAATACAAGAAATAAAAGAAGAGTATAATTATGATTTCTTTGTTGCACCAGAAATAGAAGGATTTTTATTAAAAGGAACCGACGCAGAACAAAATTTTTCTGAAGAAAACCCATTTCAACTTGTAACAAAAGGAGGATATTTTAACGCCCTTCCCCAAGATGATTTACGAAAATTTATTGATACCGTTGCAGAAGTACAACGAGCTCTTGGATTTGAAAATGAAAAAGATCATGGAGAAGTTGCTCCTTCCCAATTTGAAATTAACTTTAAATACGCATCTGCACTTATTACTGCTGACCAAATACTGCTCTACAAACTAGTAGCACGACAAGTAGCAAAACTTATGGGCTTTACAGCAACATTTTTACCAAAACCAGTTTCAGGAATAAATGGATCAGGAATGCATACAAATATGAGTCTTGCACAAAATGGAAAAAATATCTTTTATGACAAAGACGGAGAAGATGGAATTTCTGAATTAGGACAAAAATTTTGTACAGGAATTTTACATAGAGCAAAAGAACTTAATGCTATATATTGCTCTTCAGTAAATGCATTTAGACGACTTGATCCAAATTTTGAAGCACCAAATGCTATTCAAAAATCAGCACGCGATAGAGGTTCAATTATACGAATTCCACTTGGAAACGAAAAATCTGCACGAATAGAACTTCGACCTGTTGCACCTGATGCAAATCCATATCTTGTATTTTTTACGCTTTTAGAATCAGGATTAGAAGGAATAAATGCCACTGACAAAGAAATAGCTGATATAAAATCATTTCTTGCTAAAAAACCAATTAAAAAACTCTATCCAACATTTCATGATGCTCTTGGAGGATATAAATCATCAACATATCTCAGAAAAATAATGGGAGAATTTTCTCATGATAAATTTTATGAAATTAAGAAAGAAACAATTGATAGAGCGCCTAAATCACTTGGAACACAAGTAAAACAAGGAGAAGTTATTTTTCATCATGAAGTTCGAAACCAAATCCTTTGGAATAAATTCTAAATAATACTCACAAAAAGACCTGTTTCATAATGAAACAGGTCTTTTTTATATAGTCCATTGGTGGAGATGGAGGGAATCGAACCCTCGTCCAGCAGGAAGGATCAAAGGCCGTCTACTATTATAGTTTTTTCTACAAATATTTTTTTGTGATAAAGAAAAAACAAAAAGCCACAAAAAAAGAAAATTTGTTCATATACAAAAATCAAATTCTACATATTTTCAAAAAGAATTGATTTTCGAAAAAGATACTCTACGCTTTTATTTCCTCTTTTTATAAAAATAAAAACGACATTTGGAGCAATACGCTCATTTCTAAAGAAACCCGCAAGGCGGACAAATGATTATGCAGTAGCAAGTGCAAAAGAACGAGTAGAAGCTACAGTTTCTCGAGCAAATCGAGTAACTTTTCTTCCAGCAGTTTTTGCAAAAGCTAATACAGAATTAGTGTTTTTAGCACTTATTATTGAGTATTTCTTTTTAACGAGCTGAAATACCCAAAACCCCGAATAGCAAGCAATTGATACCATCTCCTCTGTCGAATCCAGATCATCCCCCAATATATCAAAGACCTAGAAAGGATATACATTCTTATAACAAAATGCGTCACTCCCTTCTCTTGTTATTATCGCATCATTCTGTTCTTTTCACAACTTTTTCTTTATTCTATCCCTACAATAATTCTTTTAAAAATTTTGCCGTATACGATTTTGAAGATTTTGCAACTTCTTCTGGTGTTCCCTTTGCCACTACTTCACCACCTCCTACTCCACCTTCTGGACCAATATCTATAATATAATCACAACATTTCAATACATCTAAGCTATGTTCAACAACCAATACGGTATTCCCAGAAACTACTAAGCGATCTAATACTTCTAATAATTGTTGAATATCTTCAAAATGTAATCCAGTGGTAGGTTCGTCTAAAATATAAAATGTTTTTCCTGTTGATCGTTTCGAAAGCTCTGTTGCTAATTTGATTCGTTGCGCTTCTCCTCCTGAAAGTGTTGTAGCACTTTGTCCAAGCTGTAAATACCCTAATCCAACACTCTCTAATGTTTTTAATTTTCTATGAATTGCAGGAACTTTTTCAAAAAACTCTGATGCTTCTGAAACCGTCATTTCTAATACTTCCGCAATATTTTTTCCTCTCCATGTTACTTCTAATGTTTCAGTATTATACCTTTTTCCATGACATACTTCACATTCTACATACACATCAGGAAGAAAATGCATTTCAATTTTTTTTATTCCATCTCCTTGACACTCTTCACATCGTCCTCCTTTTATATTAAATGAAAATCGTCCTGTTTTATACCCTCGAATTTTCGATTCTGTTGCTTCTGCAAAAACAGTTCGAATATCATCAAACACACGAACATATGTTGCTGGATTTGATCGTGGTGATTTTCCAATTGGACTTTGATCAATCACAATTGTTTTATCTAAATATTCCACACCAATTATTTCTTCATGATCACCAACTTCTTGCTTTGCTTTATTTAAAGTGTTCAATAAATACGGAGCAAGAATCCCATTAATTAAAGATGACTTTCCTGATCCAGAAACTCCTGAAATTCCAATAAAACACCCTAAAGGAATATCTATTGAAACATTTTTTAAATTATTAAATGTTGCATTCTTAATTGTAAGATACTGTGAAATATTTGTTTTTTCATCTTTTTTCGCCGTTCTTCGTACTTTTGGAACTTCTATTTTCCTTCGTCCAGATAAATACTCTGCCGTAGAAGAATTTTCATTCTTTAAAAATTCTTTTGGAGTTCCCATATTAACAACTTGCCCACCTGCTTTTCCAGCTTTTGGACCAATTTCAATTAAATAATCTGCTGATTTCATTGTATCTTCATCATGCTCTACAACAAGAACAGTATTTCCTAATTCTTGTAATTCTCGCATTGTTTCTATTAATTTTTCATTATCTCTCTGATGCAATCCAATAGAAGGTTCATCTAATACATACAAAACACCTTCAAGCTTCGATCCAATTTGCGTTGCTAAACGAATCCGTTGTGCCTCCCCTCCTGAAAGAGTAGACGAACTTCTATCTAATGTTAAATATGAAAGTCCCACTTTAAGCAAAAATTTTAATCGCTCCGAAATTTCATCTATAATAGGAGCAGCAATTACAAGATCCGATGCTTTTAATTCTGTTGCCAGATCTCTAAAAAAATCAAAAGCTTCTTGTATAGAAAATTTTGTTGCATCTAAAATATTTTTTCCAAGAATCGTAACTCCTAAAAACTCTTTTTTTAATCGACCCCCATGACACAAAGAACATTCTCGTTCTTCCATAAATTTTTCTAACGCCTTTCGAACATGATCACTATCCGTTTCCAAATACCTTCGCTCTAAATTCGAAACAATTCCTTCATAAGTAATATACCCCTCTTCTTCTCCAGAACTTTTTCCTCTTGAACCAGACATTTTTACAAGAAATTCTCTCTCTCCTGCTCCGTATAACAGAATATTTTTTTGTTCTGGTGTAAAATTTTTCACAGGTGTTTTGAGATCAAATCCATACTCCTTTCCAACTTTTTCTAATATTTTTAAATACCATGAAAGTGTATTTCCAGCATTCCACGGAATAATAGCACCCTCTTCTAATGTTAAACTTTCTTTTAATAAATCATCAACTATTACTTCTTGCCGTCGTCCTAATCCATGACATCCATCACATGCTCCATATGGTGAATTAAAAGAAAAACTTCGCGGTTCAATTTCAGGAATCACTGCTCCATGAACAGGACATGCAAAATTTTCAGAATACGTTTCTGTTGTTCCCTCATCTAAATTAGCAATAGACACAAGCCCATCCGCTTTTTTTAAAGCAAGTTCTATAGAATCAGCAACTCGTGCTCTATCTGGATTCGGAACTTCTATTTTTGCACCTGTAGAAAGTTCTTTAAAATGCTGTCCAAAATCTTTTACAACAATACGATCTATAATAATTTCTATTGTATGTGGTTTATTTGGATCAAGTTCTGGAAAATCTTGTGCCATAGTATACACTTCTCCATCTACTCTATACCGTAAAAATCCGTCTCTTTTAATATTTTCAAATACTTTAATATGTTGCCCTTTTTTTCCACGAATAATAGGAGCCATAATCATTATTTTTGTTTTCAATGGTAACGCTCCAATTTGTGCAACAATATTTGAAGCGGTCGTTTTTTGAACTTTCTCATTACAAAAAGGACAATGCGGCACCCCAACTTTTGCAAAAAGCAACCGTAAATAATCATAAATTTCTGTTGTTGTTCCTACTGTAGACCGAGGAGACCGACTTGCTGTTTTTTGCTCAATTGAAATTGCTGGAGAAAGTCCTTTTATATCATCTACCTCTGGTTTATCTAAATTTCCTAAAAATTGCCGAGCATATGCTGATAAACTTTCAACATATCGTCGTTGTCCCTCTGCAAAAATAGTATCAAAAGCAAGTGAAGACTTTCCACTTCCCGATACACCGGTAATAACAACCAAAGAATTTTTTGGAATTTCTAAATCAATATTTTTTAAATTATGGGTTTTAGCTCCTTTTATTATGATATTGTCACTCATATTTTTAATTTTAATACTATGGTAATACACACAAAAATGTCGTGAAAGGAGTGTACCATATTTTTTTTATTTCTTATAACTTTTTATCCCCAACCTAATTTCTCTCGTAAATTTGCATAATATCGTTCTGTTTCTAAACGCAAAAAAGTAAGAGAATATGTATACTCTGTAATAACAAGATATTGTGATTTCTGTATTTCTCTATATTTTTGACCATCTATTGATAACCGCATAGTGCTATCTACTGATATTTTCAAAATTTTTGATGACGGTAACACAATAGGACGCTGCGAAAACCCTGAAGGAGCCAATGGTGTAATAACAAATGCATTGATTTGTGGAGCTATAATTGGACCTCCCGCTGCGAGATTATATGCAGTACTTCCTGTAGGAGTAGAAATAATTAAACCATCTGCTTTATATGTTGTTAAATATTCTCCTGAAAGTTCTACTTCTAAATGTCGTAATCGTGCAATCCCTGCATGATGAATGGTAATTTCATTCACACTATACAATGTTTCTACAACTGTATTATCACTATTATATAATTCTCCTTTTGCTACCATTCGTATATCTCTTGTATATTTCCCATCAAAAATTTGATCTAAAGCATGTATTGCATTCTGTTTTGGTACCGATGAAAAAAAACCAAGATTTCCTCCATTAATTCCAAATACAGGAACAGAAAATATAAATGGAGCAAATTGATGCAAACTCCGTAACAATGTTCCATCTCCTCCAAAAAAAATAAATAAATCAAGTAATACAACCGTATCTTTTGTAAGAATTTCACATTTTTCTACAATACTCTGTAACACTATTTGTTGAGAATTTTTATGAATAATTTTCGTCAAAAGTTTATACACATACTCTGTTACAAATATTTTCTGAACTAATTTCTGCTCTATACATAAATACTTAACAAGATCGACAACAGCAACTTTCCCTTCTGCAGAAAGCGAATGTCGAACCATTATTCCTATATTACAAAAAGTGACATGTTTACTTGACATTTTATTTATTTATTCATAATATAACTTCTAAAATTTTTTAGTACTTCCCTATGAATATTTCCTTTTCTAGTCGTACTGCACAATTTCTTATACGCATATTCCTCATCGTAAGTATAAGTCTAAATAATTATACAACGCCTACAACAGTTGCCCAAGTTT
>JALUEA010000005.1 GCA_027053135.1 Candidatus Altimarinota bacterium | reverse complement strand
TTTGTGTAAAAAACGAAAAATAAGTCCAGAAGATCAATTGAAGTATTTGTCATTTAGTGCATTTTTCCCACAGTCATCAGAATCGATAGCAAAAGGAGAGTCCTATGACACATATTTTAAAAAAACGGTAAGTGTTAATATAAAAAATAGTTTTAATGGGAATTTCTCCGTAAAGACAACACCAAATTTTACTATTTTATTCAAGTCACCTTCGTTGGTTTTTGAAAAGAATGATAAAAAATATAATTTAAGTAATATTACTTTTTCTTTACGAAGTAATATTTCATATTCAATTTCAACTCCAAGTATTCAAATAAGTTTATTAGAAGATCCTCGTCCTAAAAAACCTCGTTTTGTAGATCATAATAAAAAGAAAGGAGTGCAAAAACAAAAATGTGAAATTATTGGCGTTCCTGGATATGAAAAAATGTTTTGTCATAAAGAATTAGAATTACGATCTTCTGTTGATGAGCAGTTAGTGTATAAGTTTGAAGCAGAATCGCTTGCTCCTGAAGCACAGAGAAAAAAGGTTATTATTACAGCAAATGCTATAACACTTCCTGGATCGGGAGATGATGATGAGATTTGTTATGGGATTAATGGAGTTCCAAATGCACCACTCTCAAAATATTTAGATTTTGATGTACATACAGGAGTGTTATCGCAAAAATTGGATACGGTTATGCCAGAAGGCATGAAGTGTATTGTAAATGTTACAGCAAATGATACTTCAGATTTTACAACGTCGTTATCTTCATTATCTTTTCATGCAGATTCTGGGAATATATTAGATGGTGTAACAGTCAGTTCTTCAACAACACAAAAAGTGAGCATTGTTTCATTTGTTCCAAAACTTACTACTGTTGAGGTAGGAACTCCTGATCTTTGGTCTTCTACACCATCACCATCAGTAGTTACAACAAGGCACTCTGGAGGAGGAAGTCATATTGATACGGTAAATAGGTTACGACAAGTGGGACTTACTTCTCCTCATTCTTCATCAAATAAAAAGAATACAGTTTTAAAATGTCCTGAAAAAACGTATGTGCGTTATCCTGATCAACGAGGATTTGGTGTATCATTGGATTTATTTCCAGATGCAAATCCAAATCATCGTGCGTATAGTAGTTTAATTGATTTAGCAGAACAGCGTATTGTGAACAGAGATAATATGAGTGGAAAGGCACGATTAGATTCATTTGTTTCTCGTGCGGAGTTTGTTAAAATTATGACTATTGCACGAGAAGATACTTTATTATTAGGAGATTGCTTGAAACTATCACATTTTAAAGATGTTTTACCAGATGATTGGTTTACACCATTTGTACAAAATTTAGAAGCACGCTCGATTGTACGAGGATATAAAGGAAATGTGTATAAACCAGAACAAAAAATAAATTTAGTAGAGGCGTATAAAGTAATAGCATTGTCATTTCATTATATTACTTTAGAAAAAGCAGAAAAAATTGCTCACGACAGAGGTGTTGAATGGTATGTTCCATATGTAGAAGTATTAGAAAATTCAGGAGTTATTCCTTCATGGTTACTCGGAGTGGATAAAAAAACCTTTCTTACACGAGGAGATGTTTTTGTAATTTTATCTCGTGTATTATTGCAAAAAGATTGGTTAAAAAATCTTAATTGGTAAAAGAAAGAATGGTATTGAAAATATTATATCA
>JALUEA010000004.1 GCA_027053135.1 Candidatus Altimarinota bacterium | reverse complement strand
GATGAATATGTTGGAAATAAAATTCAAAAAATTAATAAAATCTATGAAAAAGAAGAAATAGATTTTTTTAAGAATTTAGATCTTGGGGTAGAAGTGTATGTAATGGGTGCTACAGAAAATAATATGGAAGTATTGATGGTATTACTTGATGAAGCTGGTAAACCTGGAAATGCAAAAGAAGATCTTATGGAGAAAATATTACATAATAAAGATTTTAAAAAGAGTCTTGCAAAATTAAAGAATATTATTCGTTGGGTTAAAGCATCAGAACCAAGTGATAGAAGTGATCAAATGAGGAAATATATGGTACAACTAGAGGAAGAGTTTAAGTTTGTTCATACGGTGAAAGATATTAAACACCCTAGTAAAGTATCTGCTATTTGGAATGCTGCAGTACAAAATGCTCATAATCAGTATATGCGTCATAAATATGCAATGGATCATCCAGGTGTAAAAGATTTGTCGTATTCGTATATCAATGGTCGTCGTACAATGGATATGACTACTGCTTCCGATTGTCCTTTATATAGAGGAAATTTTCGTAATGAAGATTTGTATAAAAAGAATATAAATTACTATGATTGGTATTTAGAAAAAAAACACAATATTCATAATGGAGATTTTGATTCTTTGACACGAAAAAAAGCATTACCAGCTCTCAAATCAAAAGAAGTACGCTATAATACGATTCTGGATGGAAATACTGCAAAACTTTCGAAAAGTGCTCGAAATTTAAATAAATTATTAGCGAATTGTTCTATTCTTAATGGAAGTAATTCTTCAGGATGTGAGCCTTCACGATCAAGAATGCCAGTGTTTGATTGGAATGGGGGTGTTCAATTCCATGATATATCTGAAATGAATCCAAATGATTTACGAGAAGGAATACAAATACCAGAAGAATATGAAAATTTTAGAAGAGGTGGTTCATCTGGTGAACGACCAGCATATGCAGAAGCATCAGCACTTGCATGTCAGAAAACAACAAAAGTGAAATATAATCATAGGGGACCTCCATATACAGGACCAAAGGCATCATCAATTACGACAAAGATGTTGATTGATTGGAATACAAAATTTCTTCCTTCGCTTATTCGGCATAATAATCCATCTACTTCTCCTGATTCTGAACAATTACTAAAAAATGTAGTGGAAAAGAAATTTTCTGCAGGTATTGCATCGGATAATGTTATATATGCGGATTTATTGAGTGGATTAACAAAAACAAAATATATTCGACAAACAGTTCCTGATTTTTTTCGGTATCATTATAAGAAAGCACTCGAATCATCTCTTGTTACAGAGTATGAGTTAAGTCGATTAGCATTTAATTCAACAATGCAAATGATTATTGGAAATGGTGCCTATAATAGAAATGTGCAACCAAAACCATATCAAGGATTTTTTCTTAATACTCCTGTATTTAATGCACGACGAGTAGTCAAGTTTGATGAAGAACATAAAAAAGTTACAACGAGTAATGCATTTCTTACTGTCGATGATAAAGGAAAAATTCCTTCTGAATACGAATTGGAAGTATTAGAGAAGATAAAACCATTTTTAGAAAAAGCAGGGAATGATTTAAAACGATTTGATTCTGAAATTTTGATTCCAAAGATGTTTGAATCGTATATTAAATATTTTAAAGCACACACAAAAATTCCAGGATTTGTATCAAGAGAGTTTATTTTAGGAGATATTAGTCCTGCTACATTAGTTAATATAGGAAAAGAAAAAAAAGTTATTATGTATCAGGATGATAATTTTGAATTACGATTTGAAGGTATTGTGGAACCTGATTATCCTGCAACGGAAAGTTTACAGTTAGTATATGTGAAAAAAAAGGATGTATATTATTATTATGTAGGATTGCGTATGAATGATGAACCAGAATATCGTTATTATACGTTAGGTTCAAATCCTCCTTCAGAACAGAATCATGGTATATTTAAATTGTTTGATAAAACATGGGAGCATAAAGTAGCGAAAGAAGCAATAAATTCTGGGGCAGATTCGTTAATAAGTGAAGTAAAAAGTCATATTGCAGACATAAAATCTGGAAAAGAAAAATTAGAGGTAGGAAAATTTTTTCTTAAAGATTTATTAACAATGCGTGGAGTTTCAATAGATTCATCATTAGATGCATTAATGGATCATTCGAAAATAATTTCTAATAGTGCAGGACGATATTGGCAATGGGATCCCTTAACAAAAGATTCTCTTCCTGAATTTGCAAGTTCTAATATACCTTCATCAGAAATTCCAGATCGAGTAGGAAAAATTTATTTTGAAACATTTGAAGTTGTTCCAAAACCTACGGATATGTTTTATAAGTATGTTCCCGTTGGAGGAAAATCATTTTTAGGGTTACGAGAGAATTCTAAGGAAATTTCTGAAGTTATTTTTGAAACGTTTGGACGAAAAAATATTAAGTCAGATGGAAGGATAGAAGAACATCATGACAGTCCCGGAACTGCTTTAGATGGTGCATTTGAACCAAGTGATGTTGGTGGTTCGACAGGGGATGGTGAATATGAATTTTATGATCGACAGCATCGAATTATTCCTAATAGTTGTTCTGGAGTAGGGACTGAAGGATGTAAGCATTATACATTATTTTGGAATAATACAGATTTATCAGCAGAAATTCCAACACCAAATATATATCCTCCAGAAATTTTTCATATAAATTTACCAGAGAATGAAAAGGAATTAAATGAAGAAAACTTTTTGTTTTTTTGGAATGAGATGACTGCACAAGATAAGCATGACATGGTGCAAAAAGTTTTATTACGAAAAAATCAAGAAGTTATTCCTCCATTACAAGAAAAAAATCAGTCAAAACCATATGCTTATGCTCATTGGAATATTGATGGAAATACAAGTCCAGAATGGAATGGAGAAGAAGAACCAACTTCATCATTATTAGGACTTTCTACATCTGATTATTCGAATAATGCTGATTCTGGAGATTTATCAGAAAAACCTAATCTTAGTGCATCGCATAATAAAGATGAGAATGGAACAGAACAAGATGAGCGATGTGGTTCAATGGAGGGGGTCCCTTTAGCTCAATGGCTTGATGCAGTACAATGCTGGTTAAAGGAAATGAAGAAATTATCTGAAAAAGAAACAAAAAAAGCATGTAATCTTTCTTTAGAAGAATTTAAAAAACAGCATAAAGATGAACGAGATACAAAAAATCCAGTACAAACAATTACTATTACACCAGTTGTTGAACCATTATTACCAAATGTTGAAAACAAACTAACAATTTCGTTTAAGACGAAAGAAAATAAGTTTGCCTTTGGACATGATATTCGATTTACGGTATTTTTAGAAAATGCCAAAATGCGTGATGTTATTAATGATTATGATCCTAAAAGAGATGGAATTCAATTAATAAGTAGAACAGGTCAAGAAGGTATTGATATTATTCCAATTGACTCAGCAAAAAAAGTAAAAGTAAAAGTAAAAGTTGTTATTGATCGGGAAATTATTGATGATGAGTATATCCCGAAAAATCCTTCTAAAAATATAGATGAGAATATTGTATTTGAAAAAGAGTTTGCGGTATTGCCCAAAAATCTTGATACTTTACAAATTATAAAAACTTCTACAGAGGATATTTCTAAAGAAGGTGTAAAACGGTATGGTTTAAAAGTTGTTTCTCCTATAGAGTTTAAAGATTTTAATAAAAAAATTCGTTTATCTGTTTCACCTCATGAAGAAACTGTATTGAGTACGAAAGAGGTAAATTTAAATGAAGAGTTTTTTGTAGCAGTTCGAACCGATCAAAATGTTACTGTTACTGCATCGCTTCGAGGAACACCTTCTGTTTCAATTCATTTAGAGGGAGATCCTGTATTTAAAACAGATATTGCAGAAATTCAAATTCCAAAATTAGAACCATTAGAACAGACTTTAGATTCAGATAGTATATATTATTTTGATGTACGCTATCTGAATAAAATGGGAAATATTGTTTCGAAACCAAGTACTCTTCCATTAAAAATTATTTCTGGAAATAGTCCAGAAGATTTTAAACGATTTGAGATTTCTTTAGTTGATAATAATACAAGAGTAAAAATAGAAACACATTCTCAAACAGGAGATATTCGATTTGTATTAGGAGTTGGAGATGGTGATAGTTTAGTAACAAAAGAGTTTAGGGCATTTATTGGCTTAAAAACATCTGTAAAAACATATGAAGATTTAAATATAAATGCATTATATGCAACTATTATAGGATTAAAACATTATGGAACAAGTTTAAAAGATCACTTTGTAACAAAGATGTTGCATTCTTCTGATAATTTAAATGTTGTGACAACACTTATTGTTCCACCTAAAACAGAAAAACCTGTTGCTCGTATATTTGCAAATGGTTCATTTGAAACATATTCATCAGGATACAGAGCAAATATTTTACATTTATCACCAATAGATATTGGGGTATTTGATAAAAAAGAGTTACGATATAAAGGGAAATTTCATTTTCATCTTCCTCATTTAACAGAAAATGATTTATATTTACATGCTCCAGTTGCAGAAAATAAGGGAATATTTTTTGAACAATTGGAAACTTCAAAAAGTTTTTCAAAAGAAATTAAGGGAGATGAGATTATATTTTCACTTGATAATGCACCTGTTGCAAAAATTAATACAAAAGGTGATATTACCATTATTGATAATAATTTTCGAGTGGAAATAAAAGAAAAAAAACATTCAGAAGGACTTTCTTTATTATTAAAGGAAAGTGATTCAACATTAATTTATGGAAATATTATTTTAAGAGGTGGGTGGTATACTCCATTTGAGGATAGTCTTTGGGTACATAAAGAGTCTGATAAGAGTTATTTTATTACTGCTACACATCCTAATATGGTGGAATTATTTCCAATGTATCAAACACGTTTTTCAAGATCATTATTTGGATCTGGTTTTAAAGGAAGAGAAAAATATGTGTTACAATATGCATCAGGAAATACGGTAGGAGAAGCAACAAAATCTTCTGCGGGTATTTTTATGATAAATATAGGAGATCCATCATTATCTATTCCTCCACCAATAGAAAATTCAACAGGGTTTAATCAAACGATTGGAACACAAGTAAAAAAAGAAAAAGAAGGAATGATACAGAAAGTTCTTCCATTAGATTTTGATGGTGATGGGAAAATTGATATAGCAGAAGTTCATTCAGATGGATATGTAAATATTTTATTAAATACAGGAGATATAAGTGGAGATGTGAAAAACTGGGGAAAGGCAGTGCGAATAGATCCAAAGTATAAGATGATTTCTAAACTTTCTATTAAAGAAAATGAAAATGATTTTTATGATGATTTAGTATATATTGATAGATATGGGAAATTACATCATATAAAAAATGTAAATGGAGTATTAACCATTATAGATAATCCTGAATATTTTCCAAAAGAAGTTCTTGAATCAGGAACGATAAATGATCTTAATAATGATGGATTTAGTGATATTGTTGGTATTACTGAACATGGTGATTTAAAAATATGGTATGGAGATAAAAATTATTTTTCATCATCTCCAATTGTTATAGATCATTACGGTTTTTCTATTCCTTCTGAAGATGAGTTAAAAAAATCAGTTTTGATACATTTTAAAAATATAGAAACACTTTCTGATTTAGCAGGAGAAATACGACGAATTTCATATCTTTCGAAAACAAATAATGCACAAGAAAAAGAAGAATCTTCGGTAAAAAATGTAACAGCAAAAAATCAAGTATTTAAAAAATATGGAGACAGAATGCTTTCTGAAATTCAATCAGAAAATTTTCAGACCGGATTGAGTACAGGGATAATAGAAAAACCATTTTTACCAGCAAGTCTCTTTCAAAAATCTCTTAATATAGAGAAAAATATGGTTGCAGAAAATGATCCGAAAAATAAAAATCCACACCTTAAAGGAAAAAAATATATTACCCAAATTACTATTACTTCGAAAGATACAAAAGATATAACTTTTACTATTGCAGATTTATATGGAGAATTATTTGATATTGATCGAGTTTCTGTGTTGTGTCAATACACTGATGCAGATGCTGTTGCAAATAGTTGTGGAGAAAAATATACAGGAGCAATTTTCCCAACAGTATCTCGTGCTGTAATATTTGAAAATATTACGCTCCATCCAAATCAAACGCTAAAATTAAGTTATACTTCTGTTTTAAAAGATCTTCCTAAATCAACAGTTAATATTGCGAATCTCAATGCAGATGAAGATTCTATTCTTGATCTTATTGTTACAAATAAAGAAAATAAATGGATGCTTCATTATGAAAGTGATAAAAATAACGCTAAAAAATATACAAAAATTATTCCAAAATCTCTTGAATCAAAAAATTTAGATTCACGAGTGAGTAATGGAATTGATACAAGTGTTTTGGAGAGTATATTTGAAAACATTGAAGTGCCAGATATAATAGTTTCTAGTTTACTCGAAAATATTCGTTCAATTCATGATTTAGAGGATAAAATAAATAAAACAACATCTCCTTTAAA
>JALUEA010000003.1 GCA_027053135.1 Candidatus Altimarinota bacterium | reverse complement strand
CTATTATTGTATTTGGAGAAACGGCAAATAAACATTTAATACATCTTGAAAAAGAATATATAAAACGAATCACTCCATTTTCCCACATAGAATATATTGTTTTAAAAGAAGAAAAAATGGGAAAAACAGTTTCTGAAACACAAATTAAACAAAAAGAAGAAAAAAAGTTTTTTGATGTATTTCATAAACTCTCTTCAAAACAAAAAAGTTTTTTAATTGCATGTGACATAAACGGCAAACAATTTACTTCTCCGCGTTTTGCACAAAAAATACAAGAAATAGAACAACAGTATTCACAGATAGTATTTGTTATAGGTGGATCATTAGGACTTTCCGACACTCTTTTACAAACTGCTGATTTACGCCTTTCTTTATCAGATATGACGTTTCCCCATGATTTATTCAGAACTTTTTTATTTGAACAAATTTATAGAACCTGTATGATAAATAATAATAGAAAATACCATAGATAATAATATATTTATACCATGCGAACATATAAAAACGATTTTCCTATTTTTACCAATAATCCTGATCTTATTTTTTTAGATTCAGCAGCCAGTAGCCAAAAACCACAACAAGTTCTTGATGATATTACATATTTTTGTAAAAACCATTATGCAAATGTTCATAGAGGTGCATATTCTCTGTCATTGCAATCGACTCATAAAATAGAAACAGCACGACAAGAAATTGCTGAATTTTTTGGAACGAAAAAACAAAACCTTATTTTCACAAAAAATGCTACAGAAGCGAGTAATCTTTTTATTTCTGGGATTCTCCAATATATACAAACATACCAAAATAGTACTTCTGAACCAATCGAAATTCTCATGCCTCTCTCAGAACATCATTCTAGTTTATTACCTGCACTTATAAAAACACAATATAATAAACAAATAATAATACGGTATATTTACCCGAATAGTTCTGGAATTTTTCATGAAACTGATTTTGAAAAACATATTACGCATAATACACGACTTATTATTTGTGCTCATATTTCAAATGTCACAGGACAAAAATTCGATATACATAAAATATCTCATATAATACAACAAAAAAAGAAGCAGTATAATATGCCTCTATACTTTGCGGTTGATGCAAGTCAAAGTGCACCACATACACCGATTACTTTTGATTCTCTCCTCTGTGATGCAATGTTTATTACCGGTCATAAATTAGGAGCAGGAGGTATTGGAGCATTACTTGTATCTCACACAGTATCAAATATATTATCACCATTATGTGTTGGTGGTGGAATAGTCCATGATGTACATGAACACGAATATTCATTTCTTGAATCCCCTACTCGATTTGAAGCAGGAACACCTAGTATAGAAAATATTATTGGATTTCATTCTGCTATAGAATACCTCAAAAATATTTCATTTGAAAAAATTATACAACACGAAAAACAATTAACACAGTATGCCCTTGAACAATTTGCACAAAAACTCCCTCATTTTACGCTTCTTGGAGATAAAAACTATACTCCAGTTGCACCAAATAAAAGTTCTATAATAAGTTTTTATCATCCCACTATCCATCATAGTGATATTGCTATTTTACTAGCAGAAAAAAATATTGCTGTACGAAGTGGTATGCACTGTGCAAACCCATTTCATCATTACTTCAAACTCAAAGGAACTGTTCGTGCAAGTTTTTGGATATATAACACTCATTCAGATATTGATGCTTTAATACAAGCACTTCAAGAAATTGAAAAAATGTTTGTTTCTTAAGAATCCTGTAATATCTGTTGTACTTTATCTGGATTTTTTTTTCCAGCAGAGATTTCTACACTTGAAGAAAGATCTATTCC
Source organism: Candidatus Altimarinota bacterium (assembly GCA_027053135.1). GTDB lineage: Bacteria > Patescibacteriota > Gracilibacteria > CAIRYL01 > CAIRYL01 > SZUA-1403. Next base: position 4,782 of record JALUEA010000003.1, on the reverse strand, counting down.
ATCAGCGTGAGAAATTTGAAGTATATCGTTTTTATTACGAGTATTTATTCCTCCTGCAATAAACAATTTTTGAGGTGATAAAATATATGATCGTATATACGGTAATATATCAACAGAAATAGAATTTCCACTTCCTCCATACTCATCTTTTTTTGTACTCAATGCATCAACTAAAATAGTATCAACCATCGAGTACAATGAAATATCTGATAAATCATGATGTGTTCGAATACGAAACGCTTTCCATATTTCTTTTGGAGTATTATCCCCTCTTTTTTCAAGTACATGCCGTAATTCTGTGCAAAATTGAGGCGTTTCAAAAACAGTATCACCATGTAATTGAAATACATCTAAAAATGCATACTCTTCCAATACCTCTGGAAGAAGAAGGTTTTTATTCACAAAAACACCAACACACTTTACTCTCTTTTCTCCATACTTTTTTCGTATATCCCGTACTATTTCTTGTGCCATTTGAGACGAAATAAAGCGTTTTGATTTTTCAAAAAATACAAATCCAATATATTCTGGTTTTCTATCTGAAAAAGATAATACCATGCTAGCATCATCTTGACTGGTTATTCCACAAATTTTTATCAAATACTCCATCGTATACTTATAACTCTTCAGCCCTTTGTTTTGCTACTTGCATTCCTTCTTGAAAAATCTCTGATAACTTATTTTCTGTAAAAAACTGTAATGCTGCTTCAGTTGTTCCTCCTTTTGAAGTAACTTTTTCTCGTAAACTCGTAAATGTATCAGCATTCTGTTCTAATGCTTTCTCTGCTAATAATCCTGATCCTAATAAAGTATGCAAAGCAATAGAAGTTGCCTGCTCTGATGAAAATCCAAATTGTTCTCCCTGTTCTTGCATTGCTTCTAATAACCGAAAAAAATACGCTGGACCACTTCCAGAGAGTGCCGTAATAGCATTAATTTTTTCCTCTGTATCGCATGCAATGGCAAGGCCAAAACATTGTATTATTTGTTCTATATATTGAACCAATTCCTTTTGGTTTATAAGTGCTGAGGAAATAAAATATCCAGAGACTCCTTTTCCTACTAATAAAGGAGTATTTGGCATAACACGCACCACTTCTGCAATACCTGACGCTGTTTGAATATCATGAACAGAAATACCAGCTGCAATAGAGAGAAGAATAACATTCTTCTTAAATAAATTTTTTTTCCTCCACTCAGATAATAATTCACGTAACACCTGTGGTTTGGTTGCTAATATTACTATATCAGCTTGCGGTAACAATTCTTCTGCATGAAAAGAAACTCGACAGTTTTTATCAGAAAAATATGCTAGATTCTTTTCCCACTTATCTGCTACAAAAAAATGTTCTGAAGAAATAATATAAGAAGAAAAAAGTGCTTTTCCTATTGCACTCCCCATATTTCCAGCACCAATTAACAAAACGTTTTTATCAATCATAAATATATTTCTTCAAGACATTATAAATGTACCCCTGTAATACTTTCTGCTTTTTTCCCAAATGCCTGTTCCATTCGTAATAACTTTTCCCAATTCTTATCAACATCTTCTTGAAGTTCTGCAACCAAATGTGCATTTTCTTCTTTTAAAAGATGTTTAAACCGTCCTTGATTTTGTAACCAATGAGTTATTGGTTTCTTTTCCTTTGGTTTATACGTTACTTTCCATACACCATTATCGACTTCAAACAATGGCCAAAAACAACTATCAACTCCTGTTTGTAAAATTTCTAACCCTTTTTCTGGTCGTGTTTTCCAACTCGTAGGACATGCAGAAATAATATTCAAAAATGCTGGACCATCAGTATGAAACGCTTTATGTGCTTTTTTCATTAAATCTGCAAAATTTGAAGGACTACACTGTGCAACATATGGGATATTGTGTGCTGCAATAATATCTGTTAATGATTTTTTTCTTTGCGGTTTTCCTTTAATCTCTGTTCCAACTGGCGATGTAGCGGTAGATGAATACTTAGGAGTTGCCCCAGACCGTTGGTACCCCGTATTCATATACCCTTCGTTATCAAAACAAATATATACGAAATTATGTCCCCGTTCTAATGCTCCCGAAAGCCATTGAAAGCCAATATCATATGTAGCTCCATCACCTCCAATTGCAAGAAATTTTACCTCCTTTTGTTTTTCTGACAGTTCTCCTTTTCGCATTTTTACTTTATGCATTGCCTCTACACCAGAAATAACAGATGCTGCATTTTCAAAAAGAGAATGAATCCATGGAGTTTTGAACGAAGTATATGGATATGCTCCGAAACAAATTTCACTACACCCTGTAGCATTTGCCGTAATTACAGGGACATCTATAGTTGAAAGTGCTTGTTTTAGAATTAAACTTTCACTACACCCAGGACAAAGACGATGCCCATTTGCAAGTGGTTGTGGATTTTGTGAAACTTTTTTAATATTTGGAATAAATCGTTTTACTTTTTTTGGTTGTACTTCTGGCTCAGACATAATATAGAGTAATAAAATATAATCTCTGTTTTTATACTACCAAAATTTTTTCCATTTCTCTACTGATTATATAATTTATTTTCTTCTTATTTTCTTTAGCGTTCCTCCCCATTCTGTAACAGTAAATCCTGTTCTCGTAAATTTTCGAATTTTTGGCGCTCTTGTTTCATAAAATTTAGGAACCGCTTTGTAATCCATTAAAACTCGTAAAATAGAGTCTGGTTGTGGAGAAATAGATATTGGAGCAATTTTATTCATATATTGCGTTCCGCAAAATGAAATAAATAAATAATCCTGTGTTTCTGCTGCCATTCGTGGTGACCAAAATTCTAGAAAATCTGTGATTTCTTGTGTATTAAACCCAAATTGCGTTAATTTTCCTGCAACAAAAACATCTGCCTGAGATTTTGGAATAACCCATCCTTTTTTAGGACTTTCATATATTTCTCCTTTCCCTTCCCAAAATAAATATGGAAATTTTTCTCCTGTTTTTATTTCTGTTAAATCCCCATTTGGCTGTGCAAGTACATCCCAACCATTTTTTCCATGCTCTGGAATGGTAATAGAAAAACCACCTTTAGGAGCAACTGAAACATGAACTTTTGTTTCTGTTTCTGGATATAAATAAATAACTGGTTTTCCACATTCCGCCTGTGGAATAAATTTATTTCTTTCAAATTTTATCAATCGTCCAAAATTATCTTTCCAAAAAAATACAGGATGAGCTTCTACAAACTTATCATACGAAATTTTATGATCGTAATCAAAATATTTATTTTCATACATATCTCTTAAAAAGAGATGATGTTTATCTTTAAACTCTAAAATCGCTTCTCCATTTTTCCCTATTCCAGTTTGCTGTAAATCTGATTCTTTAATGTAAATATCAACAGGCTTTTTCCATTTATATTCTCCATCATTTTCATTCCCATGATATTCACCAACTTTTACATCATCATATACAACACTTGCATAATTTATACTCCCACACCCACTTTGGTTTTGATACGTATATCCCTTTTGATATTCACTATCATATCTACTTGATGAGATATTATTATTCCATGTAATTTCTGCGATTTGATTATCTTTTAAAAATGGAATAGAAAGTGCATATCGATGAGAAATGAAATCTCCTGTACGTATAATAAATGCATTTGTTTTATCTGTAAAAATTTCTTTTCCCGTATCTGTAAATAAATCTGTTTTTAATAAATATGGTTGTAATTCAAACACATCATTATTTTTAAATGGAATATATGTTTGTTGATCTACACGTACTCCATCAATTGTTAAATTTTTAGCAACTTTATATTTTGCAGGCAATGTTGCCCCAAATATTATATTATTTTCAGAAAATAACTTTGGATACTGTTGAAAACTTTCATTTAAACTAGCATGATCTTCTCTTGAACCGATAATCTCAATTTTCCCATTATCATCATAAAAAGAAATTACTTCTTCACCAAATGGAATAGATATATATCCTACATATAAATCTTTTCCATTTATTGTTTCAATATATTTTACTATACTATATTTATCTTCTTTTGGTATAGAATCTAAATCATCATACTCCAATGCTTGCACTAATTTTAAAAACAATGCTTCGAATTCCGCTTCTTTTTTTACTGTTCCAACTGGGTATTCATCGTTCTCAGTGTCACCATAAATATCAAACAAGAAATCTGCCATTTCTCCTCTCGTAACTAAATGATCTGGCGAATATACCGAAACATGATTTTTTTCAAATGCATCTCTATATTTTTGCCACCATTCACCATTTGTTTGATTCTCTATATCATTTGGTAAATGAAGTAAAGCAATAATTTTCGAAGCTTCCGCAAAATTTATAGTATTATTCGGACGAAAAGTTCCATCATCATATCCCTGAATAATCTTTTTTTCCGCTGCAAAATCTACCAACTGTGCAAACCATTCATCTCCATACACATCAGAAAAATTTGTTTCTCCATCTGCATGAATAGCCCATCGTGCATATTTTGACACCAACAACATTTTTACAAACTCCGCACGAGTAATAGTATTATTTGGTTTATACTTTACATGTCCATCTTTCTCAGTATATCCTTTTACAATGTTATTCTTATATACCCAATTAATTGCATTGAAATATGGAGTATTATCATTTACATCATCAAAATTATACCCATCACCTGCAAGTGCAGAAGAGCAAAAAAGACCAGATAAAAGAACGCTTCCAAGTATCTTTTTTACATTTATATAATTCATAATATTTAAAATTTAAAAAAATCATTAGATATCTGAGATAGATGAGATATGCAATAT
>JALUEA010000002.1:3783-6612 GCA_027053135.1 Candidatus Altimarinota bacterium | reverse complement strand
ACGATGCACCAAATACAAAATGAAATCAATACTGAAAGAGTGGAACAATCACTCCAATACGCTCAAATACAAGACGAAAAAAAGAAAGAAATATATCAACAAAAATACCAATACAATCAAAAAGTTATCGCATATAATACAAAACTTGTTGAACGCGAAAAAAAAAGACAAATCCTTTATGCCCTCCAACAAAAAATAAAACAAGAAAAGAAAGAAAAAGAAAAAAAAATGAAAGCTCTTGCATGGGAAAAAATCAATGTTAAAAAAAATTTTTCCTTAGGAAAAATAACACTCGCAACAATAACAGGAATAAGCACTTTAGGGTTTATTTTTAGTTAGTATTTTATAAATACATATGATATAATATTCTGAAATGCAAACATTATAACATACAGGACTAGATGCAAATATTCAAATATACAACATTGCAAATACTACACATCCTATATAAAGATTTTGGAAAAAAACTTCTTTTGCTTTTTTCCTCTGTTTTTCTGTTATCTCTTTTTTTTCCTGTATTTTCACTTGGAATAGAACCAAATGGAACAAACACGGTATATGCTGAAGATACCACTACACAAGATGCAACGACAAATACTCCAACTGCCTCAGATGAAAATAACATGACGCTAAATGAATTTATCAATACAAAAGATGCCAATAGTGTCAAAAAAAAGATATCCGAATTTGCTACCTTAATTGTTGCATTATTTGTTCCAATAATCGCGGCAGTCGTAAAATTTGCAGGAGTCCTCATGGGAGATAGTTTTATTTTTGGAAGCAATACAGAAGCCAATGCATTTCCAATTGCAAACCTCCTCTATGATTTATGGGATATTGTACGAACACTCGTAAATTATGGATTTTTACTTATTTTACTCTATATAGCAATAATGAATATTATTCCTATAAATAGAGATCAAAATAATCTTTCTAGTATCTTACCATCTCTTGTTATTGCTATTGTAACCGTCAATATGACATGGTTTATGATGCGTGTTGTTTTTGACGCCTCAGAAGTGGCAACCCATATTGTCTATTCATTACCAGAATCTATTGCGAATAAAAATGCAGGAACGACCCCATCAGAACTCAAAAAAGAAACATGTGTTATAAATGATATACCTCCCGAGAACTGGGATTCAACAACTGGAAAAGCAATAAACTCAGACAGTTCAACAAAAAAAATGCCATACATTCATGGAAGTTGTTACCCAGAACTCATTTTTGTTAATCCAAATGCAGCATTTACAGATATAACCCATGGAGATGATAATCAATTAAATAGCAAACAACAAGAAGCACTCAATAAGGCAAAAGAACGATTAGGAAGTGACAATACTCTTACTCCTGTAAACTACGGATCTCTTACAATCTATTGGTCAGATTTTGATTATGAACGATTTAGTGAAGGAACTATCTTACCACTCATGGCATTTTCAATAATGCAAATACAAAATATGCCTCGAATGGCGCAAAGAAGTATAGATAGCTTTACATCTGGAAATACAACAAAAATCCCAGATAACTGGAGTAGTTTATTTATAAATGTGGTATTTGCTTTTGGACTTATGATTGTAATACTAATCCTCTTTGTAACAATGCTTATAAACCTTATTGGACGAGTTATTATACTTTGGGTAAATATTATTGCATCACCAATTTTATCCCTTAATATGGTACTTGAAAAAGTTGGACTTCCTTCTGTTTCAGGAGCAAGTGAATATTTAGGATCAGATCCATTTCTACGAAATGCATTTGCACCAGCAATAATGGGAATTCCATTGATCATAGGATTTATATTAGTAACCGTTGGTCAAAAATACAGTATTCCAGGACTCGCAACAGCTGGAGATATTCAACTGGAAGGAGTATTATCAAATGGAATTTCTAGTATCCATTCCTTATTTTATCACCTTCTAACAATTGGAATTATGTGGGCTGGAGGAGTAAAAGCCCTTACATGGAGTAGCAATCCATTTACAACAGATATTGCGACAAATCTTACAGGTGGAGTAGAAAGCATGCTTACATCTCTTAAAAATGCAAGTATGCAAGTTCCTATACTTCCAATGGGTATTGGACAAGATGGAAAAATAGAAACAGGAAGTATCAATAATCTTACAAAAGATCTTCCTCAAAAATATCTCAATAAAATCACTGCCTTAGATGATGCAATGCAAAGAAAAATCAGAGGATATTCTGGACAATCCGTCCTTACCAATAAATTTAATACTGCAAATTTAACAGGAAGCGAACAAAAAGATACCGTAAAAATACTAAAAAATATTACTCTAAACCCTACTACATACCAAGAAATAAATAGATCATATGCACATGATAAAACAGAATCTGAATCGGTAAAAGCATATATGAGACACCTTCATTTACCAAACAATTTAATACAACATACCAATAACTATAAAGAGTTATTTTCAATGATAATGGATGCAAAAACACCAAATAAATCAACAACAGGAGATGGAATAACGCAACTCAATAATGTTATGACTGATTTTTCTCGAAGAGTACATTTTAGAGATTCATCACCAAACGCAACAGGAACAACTAACACACCAACCAACAACACACCAACCAACAACACACCAACCAACAACACACCAACCAACAACACACCAACCAACAACACACCAACCAACAACACACCAACCAACAACACACCAACTAACAACACACCAACCAACAACACACCAACCAACAACACACCAACCAACAACACACCAACCAACAACACACCAACCAACAACACACCAACCAACAACACACCAACCAACAACACACCAACCAACAACACACCAACCAACAACA
>JALUEA010000002.1:0-3565 GCA_027053135.1 Candidatus Altimarinota bacterium | reverse complement strand
CACCAACCAACAACACACCAACCAACAACACACCAACCAACAACACACCAACCAACAACACACCAACCAACAACACACCAACTAACAACACACCAACCAACAACACACCAACCAACAACACACCAACTAACAACACACCAACCAACAACACCAACACAAACAACACAAACAACACAAACTAACCACCAACAAAATAACAATTCATAATCCACAATAATATTTCACTCTCAAAATAAATGAAATATCTTTCGACAACTATAGGCGTCCTTGTGGCAAATGTTATACTCCTCTTTACTGGTATTTTTCTTATTTCTAGTAATACATTTGCAGAAGTAACAGTAGCAGGAAGTAATACTGAAAATACAAATTCAAATAATGCAAATTCATCTACCACAACAAAAAGTAAAGCTGTGAAAAAAAGTAAAGCTGTGGAAAATACCAATTATCATATGCAAGATAATCCAAGTGTTAATATGGAAGATTTTGGTGCATTTACCCCTGTAGAAAGTGTTGGAGAATTTATGACCAAAATTATAACATTTCTCATGAAAATTTTAGGAGGAGTAGGAGTTCTTGCAATTGTAGCAGGAGGAATAATGATTATGTATGGAGGATTTAGTGAAGATGTTCTTGAAAATGGAAAAACACTATTATTGTATTCCGTTATTGGAGTTGGAATAGCATTACTTGCTATGGTTATTGTTACTCTTGCTCAAAGCTTTCTGTACTCATTTGGAACATAATACTCTTATATTTTTATACCATATGAACTATACACTCATATCGCCAATACTCCAGAAAATATCATTCTTTATGATAGGAATGATATGTTTTCCTTTTATTTTTGGAAGCATACTCCTTCCAAAACAAACATTTTCAGCAAGCGTTGTTACCACTTCCGAAAATGGAAGTCCTAAAAAAAATAATAGTATTGGAAATAGTGATACAGAGACAAATGCTCAACACCAGTTTGGAGAAAAAGTTATTTATTTACGAGAACCTCTATTAGAAGGACAAGATACTATTGATGTATCTCCAGATACCAGCAAAGGATCTATAGGGATAATGGCATCATATGTCACGATGATATATAAATATATATTAGCATTAGGAAGTATTATTGCGGTATTAGTTATTATGTTTGGAGGAATACAAATAATGACTTCTGCAGGTGATGATAGTGCTATGGGAGAGGCAAAAGATATGATAATGCGAACATTAACAGGACTTGCAATGCTATTCTTAACAGGATTGTTTCTCTATGCAATTAATCCAAACTTTTATAAATTTGGCGGAGAAAGTACTGCAACAACTACAACTGGAGTTTCCGTTGATCCCTAAAAAAAATTACGATACTCTGATTCTGTATGAACCATAAAAAGTATTACAAAAAAATATTCGGCATACTCCAAAAAGATGAATCCCTGTTTTTCACCCCTCTTTTTGATGAAGTAGAAATACAAAAAGTATCAAAAAAGAAAATTCATATTTTATTCAAAGGACCATATTCAAAAGGAATTCCAAATAATCAAGAAAATGCTCTTTTTCAAGCAATAGAAAAGTTTTTTGACACCCACCATAAAACCTTTGGAATACAAATTACAATTACAAAAAATATTCCACAAGGAACAGGATTAAAAGAAGAAAAACAAATAATAGATTTTGTCCTTTCGTTTTTACATGCACAATATGCTGAAAGATTTACTTCTCAGTTCATAAATATTCTCTCTCCTAAAGATATTACAATATATTTGTTCCCAGAATATAATATTACTCAACAATGGCTTTATGAAGTAACAACTTTCTTATCCCTTCCAGAAAATAAAAAAACAAAAGAACATTTATTTCATTACTCTCCCCAGTTTTCGCTAGAAGAAAATATTATTTTCTCATATTATCCAGATATCTTTACAAAATACAATACATTACAACAACAATATAAAAACGATAAAAACAAAGAAATTGGACTTATAGGACAAGGATCTGCCTTATATATATTAGAACGATAAAACAATAAATATATTTCAAGCATAAAAAATATTTAGTACAATACATACAAATTTTTTTTATTTATATGGTTCAATATAACACTACAAAACAGAAACGACTACGAATAGCAATTCAAAAATCAGGACGATTAGGAAATGAAAGTATTGATTTATTAAAAAAATCTGGATTTATCTTTCAAAAATCAGATCGTACACTTATGTCACGATGTGAAAATTTTCCTCTTGATATTTTGTTTTTACGAGTAATAGATATTCCAAACATGGTAAAAAAAGGAGTTGTCGATCTCGGAATTGTTGGAGAAAATACTCTTGCAGAAAAAGAATACAAAACGGTACAACCAGTGAAAAAATTAGGATTTGGAAAATGTACCCTCTGTTTAGCTGCTCCTAAAAAATCCAATATAAAAACCATTGCTGATTTTTCTGGTAAAATAATTGCAACAAGTTATGCGAATATTACAACAAAATATTTACAACAGAACAATATTTCTTGTGAAATTGTTGAAATGTCAGGTTCACATGAAATAGCTCCACAACTTGGATTAGCAGATGGAATTTGCGATATAGTATCCACTGGTGCAACACTTGAAGCAAATAATTTAATTAATATTCAAAAAATTTTTTCATCAGAAGCTGTTCTTATTGGAAAAGAAAATGCAAAAGAAATTTTGCAAAACAAAAACATAAATGATTTTCTTCTTCGTCTTACATCTGTATTACGAGCAAAAAAATTAAAATCTGTCATTATGAATGTTCCAAATACATCTATTGAAAAAATATCCAATATATTAGGTGCTTTAGAAAGCCCAACTATTATGCCTCTTGCAAAAAAAGAGTGGTCAGCACTACACTCTGTTATAGAAGATAATGCTCATTTTTGGGATACTATTAGAAAACTGAAAGAAAATGGAGCATGTGATATTTTAATTTCTCCTATTGAGCGTGTTGTTGACTAAACAAAATACTATTTCTGACTATTTAATATATTAATAAACTCTATTAACACCAACAATAAACATAATGTTATAATCGTTTCTGTATCAAGTTCATTTTTTTGCTGAAAAATCATTGCTATTACAAATAATATTCCAGCAAGAATCCCAAACCGAATTCCATTTTTTAAACAAATATATGAAGACTTTGTTGGAAAAAATGTTTTCCACAATAATAATGCAAATAATGCAACAGTAAAAGTTACTGATAAAAATGAACTTATATATATAAGAGGAAATGCAAGTGATGCTGACTGTACAGGTGATACATTATTGAGAACTAAATACCAACTTACCCATGAAAGAATCATGAGTAAAACAAGCACCCAAAACATATAGAGTTTATACATACAACAAATAAAATGATAGTTCTTTATCTTCTCTTCTTCTCTACAATTATAGTACTAAAAATAATTATAAATACATACAAAAAAACTCTCTTTTAAAAAAGAGAGTTTTTTGTGTAAGAAACGATATTTTTCTTGTTTCTACAATATATCTATTTTGATAATTTCTCTTTTATCGATTTTAAGAAATCTAATGATTGTGATCCATTAATATATT
>JALUEA010000001.1 GCA_027053135.1 Candidatus Altimarinota bacterium | reverse complement strand
GAATTTACATAAAAAAACAAAATATGTTTCATTTCACAAAAAAAACACAATATCTCATAAGTATTTTCAGTCTTTTCATTGGAATTACTGGATTATTTTTCTTTTATAAAGATACAGAAAAACAAGATACACTCACATTTTTACTCCAAGAAGAAAAAAATGAAGGAGAAAAACAGCAAAGTTTTTTAGGAAGTTTTATAACACCAACAATTAATAAATATAATGGGCCAGTCACTGAGAGTTTACTCACATGTATGGATGGATACGATACAACAAAAATTAAAAATATTTATCCGCTCGATAAACTCGATATTGAAAATGGATCCGTAAGTGTATATGTTCCCCCATCTCATTCTATAATGCAAAATAGAGAACAAATACTAAGAGAAATTATGCCTGTATTTGGGTATGCAGTAAAAAATAATGAAATTAACTGGACATGGAATAATAAAAAGAGAGTATATACATTTAAAACATATCCTGGAGATGAAGCGTTGTGGTATTGTTATTTTCGAAAAGAAACTATCTTTTTTACAAATTTTTTCCAAATAACACAATCAGAACAAATCGACCCCCTCCCTCCTGTTTCTGATTATCGAGTAGAAAGTAGTGGTTCAAGAATTGTTATAGATTGGGATTATGACTATAGTCAATTAGAAAAACTTCTGAAAAGTAATATGATTGAGTTTATTCTTGAGTATAAAAAAGCAAGCGAAGGAGATTTTGCATGGAAAAAATCCAAAAAAATTGGATTTCCTCGTATATTTTTTGAAAATAAAACAGATGCAAATAATTCATATTGGGGAGAAGCAATAGAATATGGAGAAACATATGATATAAAACTTTCTGTACATTCACTTGTTGACTGGTATTCAGACAGTAAACCTCTTATTTTTCAAATTAAAACAGATGAACTACAATTTGGATATGATATTGCTGATGTACAAAAAATAAATAAAAATATTCCAGTAACTCTCTATGCACTGAAAGATAGTAACGGAGGTGTTACCTATTCATTTCATCCTGAACTCGAAAAAGATACAGGAAACGCATTTATAAATATTTATGATGAAAATCATGTAAAAAAATATATTAAAAATTTACATATTATAAATTCTGATAAGTATTATTTGGATGATGACGGAAAAAAACAACATGCATATAATATACAAAAAGAAATTCAAATTGATAAACCAGGTGTATATACTGCAAAAATGTGTTTTGGAACAACTGCAGATGATTGCATAGAATATGGACTTCCATCCGAAATAGAAATATTAGATTTTACATGCCATGAAGTATTTCCAGGACATAATAAAAAAAATGCCGATAGAATAAATATAGTATTTATTGGAAGTCGATACAAAAAATTTACCGATTTTCTTGCAGCTGTACGTGAATCATTAACATGGGATGGAAAACCAGCTGTTTTAAGTAAATTTAATGAAGAACTTCAAAAAAATAAGGTATACGATTTAGAGTGGGGACTCTTTGCAATAGAACCATTTAAAAGTAATAAAGATAAATTTAACCTCTGGTATGTCGATGAACCAATGACAACGCTTACCAATACCGTAAAAAATATTTGTGGATTACCATATGAATATGATGCAATTTACGCCAATAGAAGTTTTCTTGGGATGTTAGGACGAACACGGTCATTTACTTATAAAGCAAAATTTGGAGAAAATAGAACAAAAGGAGATCCAGATGATATGTTTACATATTCACATAATTATATGCCGTATGATGAATTTGGAACACATGAATTAGATT